>JAFUCG010000036.1 GCA_017459795.1 Erysipelotrichaceae bacterium
AAAAAAACTGAGAGCCTAGATTTCTCTAAACTCTCTTATTACAGTTAATATTTAATTTTTCTAAGTTCATCCTGGTGATCTGAAATATAAGTTGCAAATTCTTTTGCTTCAACAACCTTAAAACTATCACCAGGATGAACTTAGAAAAATTAAATATTAACTGTAATAAGAGAGTTTAGAGAAATCTAGGCTCTCAGTTTTTTTTTAGAAAGGAAATAAAATAATGAAAAAATACACATTTGAAGAATTAATGAACATGAATGCTGAGGATTTAAAGACTCTTAAAGAAACAGTTTGGGATGCTGGTAGTATTTTAAGAGAACAAAGATTTGATGAAGATGGTCCTTTCTTTAAAGCATACGACATTACTAATGTCATCAATCATGGTCTTGTACCTCTTGCAATTGGCTTAGGTGTTGGATACATGGGATATAGAGCTGTCGTATATTATTCAGATAAGCTTTATAGAATTAATAAGGAAGCTATAAGACATAACAGCATAGGGAGGGATTAATTATGCCATCATATGAAGATTTACAGGTTGATATTCAGTTTCATTTAGAGCCATCAGCAGCATTTGTAGCTGGTTTTTATGGTACTTTAGGAGTATTAGGGGCTAAATTTGTAGTTAAGCAGGCTTCAAAATTATATTCTAAACTTTATAGAAAGGCCGTTAAAGCTACTGATTGGGCTTCATGTTTTGAAGAGGATTAACTTATGATCTTAGACATGAGTACAGATGAAATCGCATACTTAGCCAATGATCTTGCAGATTCTAATATGTTATTAAAAGAGTTAAAGGAAACATTATATTCTGAAATAGAATATGAATTAAAAGTTTATAGATTAGGTAAAACTATTAATAAATCATATGAGATTAACCAAACTATAAACAAACTAATTGATATTCGTAATATGGAATTAGGAACTGAAGATTGGGCTGAGACTATGGCTGATATACTTACGATACTTTCAAAATATAGAAATGAATTTAATAAGGAAGGAGAATAATAATGCTTAGGGAGGATACTACATTTGAAGAGATTCAGAAAATAAATTATAAACCAGGTACGATTCTTAAACTATCTGACAATACTGAAAAAGGTGGTTCTAAAAGCACATGTACTGTCATGGAAAACTATTTGAATCATATTTTGGTTAAGGTTAATTATCCAGGTGGTTCATATTTAAGATCTATTAATAAGATTGATCTTGCCAATAGTGATTGTACTATATTGGCTGTTTCTACTTCGTAAAAAATTATTACTCTATAATAGAGACTATAGTAATTTGTATTATATTTTAAGGAGGAATTTAAAATGAAAAATACAACCAAAGTCAATTTAAAGTATGATTTTGGAAACGCAGGTTTATCCATGGCTGAAGATGTTTTAATACTTGAATATTGGAAGGCACTATCAGATGCTATTGATACTGATAATGATACAGTTAATACAGTACTTGGTATAGGCACTTTTATTGGGTATTTAGCAACAGCAGTTGGAGCAAACTTTGTTACCTTCAGCATGACAAGTGACAAATGGGACGAGGAGTATGAAAGAGCATTTATAAATGACTGTAGTATAGAAAGAGAAAAAGCAAAGAAAACTAAATAGTTTCAACATATAGAGAGTTTAGAGAAATCTAGACTCTTTATATTTTGCTTCGTAAAAAATTCATATACTATAATAGAGACAAGGGTGTGTAAAGTCTCTCAATCAAGAAAAGGAGGAAACAGTTATGTGGGCAGAGATTGCAGCAGGTGCAGGACTTATATCAGCTGGAGCTAAGGTTATATCTATAGCAACAGGTGAGGATAAGAAGCGACGTGATGAATCAATGGAACGTGCAGTTGAGAAACATTTCAAAGATGAGGACAAAAGATAACTTGAATCATATATAAGAGCTTAAGTGACTAACTTAGACTCTTATATTTTTGTCCTAAAAATTTAAAAAAGGAGAATAAGACAAAATGGACTTAAAACAAATTATGTTAAATGTCACTGATGCATTTGAAGAGAATCAAAGTTCTATATTTATTGGTTTGGGTTTAGCTGCATTTGGCACAGCAGTGATATTAGCCTGTGTTGAGTCACCAAAAGCCAAGAAAGTAATTGACAAAACTAAAGAAGACTTAGTAGATGTCAATGAAATGTATGAAGATGAAGAGATGACCGAAGAAGAGTACAAAGAAGCAAAGAAAGATATTTACATCGATTGCGGAAAAGAACTCTTAAAGAGATATGGTCCAGTAGCATTATTAGCAGCGTCAGGTACAGCATGCATATTAAATGCACATAGTATTGATACTGGCAAGATAGCTGGTTTGACAACGGCTCTTCAGATCTCAGAATCAACAAAGAAACTATACAAAGAGAAAGTTATTGAGAAAATTGGTGAGAAAAAGGAAAGGGAAGTAGTTGACGAGGTTCATCGTGAGCAGGTAAAGAGGACAAAGAAACCAGAAGAGAAAAAGATTCCTGTTCTTGAGACTACAAAGCCAGCACAATTATGTTTTGACCCATATACGGGGCGTTACTTTCGATGCAGCGTGGATAGAATCAAGTCTGCGATCAATTCTGTAAACGAATACATGCTTAACAACATGGTTCAAACAGCAGATTTGAATGATTTCTATGACAATGTTGGTTTACCTAACGTAAAAGGTGAAGTTAAGGGATGGAATATCGATCATGGATGCATAAGCTTTGTACCATCATCGGCAGTTACAGAAGATGATGATTCATGCTTGGTAATAGACTTTAATCCAGAGCCAGCATATTTGTAATATTTCGTAAAAAATTAACACTCTATAATAGAGGAGTGAATATCAGTCATTTCAATATATTATTAAGGAGGAAAATAAAATGAGTGATGTAAACAACACAATTGAAACAATCGAGG
>JAFUCG010000001.1 GCA_017459795.1 Erysipelotrichaceae bacterium
GTAACACAATGTTAATGAGAATGGTAACACTGTGTTAATGGTTATGGTAACATCGTGTTAATGAAAATGGTAACGGTAATAAATATAGAAATAGTCCCTCAATCGCTTATACTGATTAGTGAAAGGAGGGACTTTTAATATGTCCAAACGACGAGAAGTGTTAAGGCTTTTAAGTATGGGCCTCTCACAAAGGACAGTAGCCAAATCAGCTCATGTAAGCCCAAGAACGGTAATTGAAATGATACGATTCTGTGAGAATAATATGCTAAGTTATAAAGAAGCCTTACAATTGACTAACAGCGAGCTAAATTTGAAGAAAAGAAAGGAGGTTAACCTCAGCAGCGCTAAACGACCAGATTGTCCTTACATACATAAAGAATTGGCTAAAAAAGGTGTTACATTGAAAACCCTACATGATGAATATGTCCAGGATTGTATGAGCACCGGCGAAGATCATCTTCAATACACTCAATTTTGTAATGTATATAAGGCCTATGTTGAAGAGAAAAAACTAACAATGCACATTCAGAGAAAACCTGGGGAGCGCATGGAAGTAGACTGGTCAGGAACCAAAATTCCAATCTATGATATAACGCAAAAGGAAGTCATTGATGAGGCGTATCTATTTGTAGGAGTATTACCCTTCTCGCAGTATATGTATGCTGCAGCGAGCCTCGATATGAAGTCTGAAGCCTGGATCAACCATCACATCAACATGTTCAGATTTTTTGGGGGAGTGGCCGATATTCTTCAGTGTGATAACCTTAAGACCGGTGTTATTTCGCATAAAAAATATGATGAAGTTATCTATAACCAAACATATCAGGAGATGTGTGAGTACTATGGAACTGCTGTACTTGCGACAAGAGTCAGAGCACCAAAAGATAAGGCCTCATCAGAAGGATCGGTAGGCTATCTTACTAATCAGATAATGGGGAAGTTAAGAGACCATCATTTTACCTCAATATTTGAGCTTAATGAGGCTATTTTAAAAGAATTGAAGGTGTTAAATGATAAACCATTTCAGAAAAGAGATTATTCCAGGACCTATGTGTATGAAAATGAGGAAAAGGCTTATTTAAAACCTTTACCAGATAAGCCATTTGAATTTGCGATATGGAAAAAGGCAGTCGTTCAATATAACTACCATGTTGCCTGTGACTATAATTATTATTCTGTTCCATATACCATGTTAAGAAAAGAAGTCGATCTAAGAATCAGTCAATTCATGATAGAGGTTTTCTATCAGGGAGAACGTATAGTATCGCATCCGAGGGTACTTGGTTGTAAAGGTAAGTACATCACTCTTGAAGAACATATGCCTCAGAATCATAAAGATTATGGAAACTGGAATAAAGAAAGAATCGAAAAATGGGCTGAATCAGTCGGCCCACATACATATCGGGTGATACATAACATCTTTGAAAACGCTAAATTTGAAGTACAGGTATACAACCAATGTATCACCATACTCAAACTGTCAGATAAATATTCACCAGCCACCCTGGAAAGTACTTGTGAATATATTTTGATGAAACATATCAGCCCGATACATAAAAATTTTATGATGGTTATCGATAATAATCAAACAGTAAAGAAAGAAGATGATAAAAAGAACAGCGGAGCTATTCTAAGAGGCCCTGAATATTATGGAGGCAAAGGAAATGATCAATCAGAATTATGAAAAACTGTTACAGTTAAAAATGGATAAAATGGCAGAAGTATATCTTCAGCAGTTAAATATTATCAAATACACGGAATTACCTTTTGATGAAAGGTTGGCTATATTAGTTGATGCTGAGCTTGAAGATAAGAAGAACAAGGCAACTGAGTTACTTAGGAGAAAGGCTACTATTAGAATCCCTTCGGCTAATGTTAATGACATTGATTTCTTTCCAGATCGGCAGATAAATAAAACTCTGACGCTTCAACTAAATGAATGTAAGTTTCTTCAGGAAAAACTTAATGTAATCGTTACTGGCGCTACCGGTGCAGGAAAAACCTATTACGTATGCGCATTAGCCAATAGTGCTATAGACAGAGGTATCAGAGTAAAATATATCCGCCTTCCGGATCTCCTATATGATTTAAGTGCTATTAGAGACAACCCGAAAAACTTCAAGAGAAAACTTAAGTCTTATGGGAATTATGAACTTCTCATTATTGACGACTGGCTCATCACACCTCTGACGGAAGAGCAGCAGTCAGATGTGTTTGAATTACTGGAGCTCAGAAATGAAGTACATTCTACAATATTATCTTCGCAATTCACCACTGATGGTTGGTATGACAAGCTGGGAGCTGGAGCCATAGCTGATGCGGTAATGGACAGGATAATACATAATTCATATATTGTGAATATCCAAGGTGAAAAATCGATGAGGGAAAGAAAATTTAAAAAGTAGACACTTATTGTGGGGGGTGTGGGACACCAAGGTTTCCCATACCCTTCCTTTGTCTATGTTTCACCACTTTTAAAGGCACCTAAGTGCCCGTTACCATCATCATTAACACAGTGTTACCATTTTCATTAACACAACGTTACCAATTCATTAACATGGTGTTACCAATTGGCTGAAATATTCACATAATTATACCATCTGATCATGTCGCGCTCATGGTTTCCTTCGATCCAGTGAAATCTGTCCTTCATTCTTTCTTCTAAGTCAAACAGCAGTTCGATACATCTTATCTGGTTTTCTACTGTGCCTCTACTAATGACATCTCCGTTGCAGACGAAGATGTCATTGTCATAATCCAACTGACACAGGGAGAGCAGTCTAGTTAATTGCTGATACATCCCATGGATGTCTGTTACTATTATCACTCTGCTCATAATCAGTATCTTTCTATGATCTTTCTTTCTGATGAGATTTCTCTGATACGGAAGATGATGTTGTAATTGAGATCATCCTTACCTCTGCAGATGTATTCACCATTTATAGTATAGGCGATTTCCCCATACTGTGTAGAACCTGAAACAACATAGGTATTACCGTATGAGTTTCCTGGAATCAGGGTATACTCAATTGATCTAGTTGCTGAATTTCTGATGTATACGTAGTGTCCCGTAGAGTAGTTTGCCTTTTCCAGCTCATCAAGGTCAATTTCATATAATGAGGAAGAGTATAAACTTTCTCCTTCATAAATCTGTACCAGATGATACTTCCAGTTCCAGTAAACGGTATATTCAGTATTGCTATAAGATGTGCGGCTTACTCCAGCACCGTAGCTTGAAGTTGAAGGAGAAGAATCATCCTCAATTTCTGCCACACCCCAGAAAGTCATCGGGAGCAGAATCAGGAAGAAATCGAGGCCGAACTTTACTATACCATCGCAAAACAGCCACTTGGCCGCTGATAACAGCACCGTGCAAATAACACTGCTTAATATTGCCGTAATCCAATGATTATCTTCAGTCAGCCAGCTGATAATGCCTCCGACAATTACACAGTCCAGAATAAGTGCTAATTTGAATTCCATATTGTTTACCTCCATTTCTTCCTGACTTCTTATTTAATGTTTTTTAGACTACATCCCATCTGATTGTGTCATCAGTATTCCAGAATGAAGACTTCCGGTCAGTAATTATAACTTCAGCACTGGCAATGTCCTCTACCTTGAAATCTCTACCCCAGTCTGAGCAGTCACATGCCAGCATTCTGTTTTCGCCGTTAATCTTTCTGAGGTTTCTTAAGGTATTGCTTCTTAAGAATCTGTTGTCTTTGTCCTTCCAGATTACTTCAACATCAAGATCATCTACTCTGATGCCTTCTGTACCTTTGAAACTACCCTTGATAGTAATTCCATTTTCAGCAGAGATGATAGCAATGAAAGCGAATCTCTTTTCGCTTACAAAGCAGCTGGACTTAAGGAACTTCCAATTCCTGTTATTTGAGTATTCACTCATAGTTACATTAATGCTTCTTGTGTTCATTTCATTCACCCAAGGCTTTTTGCCTTCCTTTCTTTTCACTAACAGAATAAATCAGATTTTTTCGCCAATAAAATAACAAAAATTCGATAATATAAATCAAGTCCCAAATTGAAGAAACATGGAGAATCCTACGTTCCGCATGGCAAGCCATGACGAAAAATGGAGAAATTCTCCATGTTTTATTTTTCTGGTGTATAATTCACTTAGAAGCGG
>JAFUCG010000037.1 GCA_017459795.1 Erysipelotrichaceae bacterium
ACCGAAGCAAATCAGAATTTCTCTAAGGTCGCCAGGATGGTAGATCAAGCTGGATCAGCAATTATAATTAAGAATAATAAGCCTCGCTATCTGATTATTAATTTTGAAGAAACAGAAGAAATGCAGATGGCTTCTAACGAAGATCTGAAGATCATTTCTGAAAGACTTATCAAGAAGAATCGTAAAGCTTATGAGGAACTTGCTAAATGATAATTCTTTCTAAAGATCAGGTTATATTCTTGCATAAGCAGTTAATTGATGAAACAGGTGGAAGTTATGGCATTAATGATGAGGGAATGCTTGAGTCTGCCCTGGCAGCTCCATTTCAGACATTTGATGGTCAGGAATTATTCCCGTCAATTTATCAGAAGGCAGCAAGACTCGGATTTGGCCTTGCAAGTAATCATGCATTTATAGATGGCAATAAAAGAATCGGTGCTCATGTCATGTTAGTGTTCCTTGCTTTAAATGGAATTGAACTTGAATATGAACAGAATGAATTAAGTGATTTGTTTCTGGGAATTGCTGAAGGGAAACTTGGATATACAGACACCTTGATATGGATAACTTGCCATATATAATATTGAACCCTCTACCAGGTTTCACTTAAATCTGATAGAGGGTTTTGCTTCTTTAATAGATATTTGTCAATTCTTGTTAATGATTTTTTTACTTTAATTCAGGGTGTTCTCTCTGAACAAACTCCCTGCAATGCTGAGTCAATGAATCAGCGGCGTTCATGTAAAGAGAGTAATAGCGTGTACCGTCATGCCAAGGATCATTTGAGATCGGGGCAAGACTGTATTTCGCTGACATTGAAGAGAAAACCGGTAATGGTCTCATGAAAATGTATGGTGATTCATCATCACGGTCCTTGAAACGCTTGTATACATTCTTACTGTCGAGGGCAAATTCCATTACCCGATCACAAAGGGTATACAGAGCATTTACCAGGGCAAGACACTGTTTGTCATGACAGTTCTTATCTGCCAATGGCAGAAGTGTACTCTTAACATTTCTTAACGGTTCAATGGTCTTATCCATGCCTTCTTCAATGTTATTGGTATAGGCTACCTGTTCAGTATACTTGTCTAAAACCTTCATCTGAGCAAGAACAGATGGATTAACTGAGTAAGAACCGTCTGATCTGGCAGTAAAGCTGTCTCTGGCCTTTGTGACTTCCAGATTGAACTGATGGTCCTTGATCCTGGCCTGGCGGTAGCCTCTGTTTAAGGCATCCTTGGCCATGTCTCGCTTATTGTTTTCATAGAATCTCTTAGAATTGTCTGCTCTGGATTCAAAATAGGTCCAGCTGCTGTTGATAAGCTCAGAGACTTCCTTGATGTCACTGTTGATCTTATGGTACAGATCTTCCATGAAACCGGCTTCCGTAAAGTTCAATACAAAGCGCTGGAACATGAAGCCGTCAAGAAGCGGCAGTTGCATCATCGCAACTCTGATTGCTTCGGCAGCCGGTACGATGTGTGATATGTCAGTGTAGTACTTTGCGGCTGTGTCGAAAGCCTTCTGGTCGGCATCAGACATGTCAAAGTAATATGAAGGACGGGAGTTGCCGGCCGCATATTTTCCCATGTCTGCCTTGTTGGAATTATAGAATGACTGTAACCAGCCACCCGGGTTCAGATCGTTATTCCAGGTGTTCTGGTAAAGTTTATTCATTTTGTCATAGTCGTTATAATAGACGAACTTCTGAAGGTAAGTTGAAGTTTCATTTAACCGTGAAATAAGTCCGGTTAATTCATTCTGTATTTGTGCTTCGTCAATGTTTCCCCATAAATTGGGGTTGCCTGAACCTACCTCTTCACCATTTGTAAAATCGTATTCGCTCATAATTCATTCTCCGTTTCTGTCATCAGAATCTGATTTCGTAATCTCTTATGTACCATCTGCCGCCGTTAGTCCTGATCAGGTTTCTTCTTACCGGACTGCCAAGCTGCTTGCCGTTTTTATCAAAGGCAATGGTCTGTACAGAGGCATATTCAACTTTTTCACCATATCTGTCGGAAATCTTCTTCTGTTCTTCACTGGACAGGAAATATGATTCCAGACCGGTGTTATCACTGTAGC
>JAFUCG010000038.1 GCA_017459795.1 Erysipelotrichaceae bacterium
TACAATACCTTGGCTGCCTTTGCGGCATGTGACCTGGCTGGTGTAGACAGAAACATCATAGCCAGGGAATTAAGCAACTATTCCCTTCACTCTGGAAGAATTCAGAAGTTTGTCATTGGCAATACCAAGGGTACATTACTGGCTTCAAAGCATGAGAACTCAATCTCCTACGACCGTTCAATTGACGTAGCGATCAAGGATGCAGAAAACGTAAATGTAATGATCATCGTTGATGCCGTAAGCCGTAAGTACTTCACAAGTGAAACCTCATGGTTATGGGACATTGACTTTGAGAAGTTAAAGAACGTTAACGAAATAGTTCTGGCTGGAAGATACTGCTATGATCTGGCTGCCAGATTTGAATTTACGGAAACTGACAGTAACAAGATCAAGTTATTCGTCAGTATTCCTGAAGCTGTCGATTATCTGAAACAGAGTGGTAAGTACTTATATGTAATTACCTGTTTCTCTGACATGAATAAGTTTTTGAGTTTGGCCGATAAACTGGAGGTGTAAGAAATGATTAAAGTATTATATCTGTATCATGACATAATGAACCTCTATGGTGATAACGGTAACATCAGATTTCTGGAGAAGGCCTTGAAAGATCAGGAGCAGGAAGTTGAAATAACACGTAAGACTGTTGGCGATAAACTGGATGATCTGAATGAATATGATGTCATCTATTGCGGCCCAGGCATGGAATCAAACAGAAATGTCTGTCTGAAGCACTTAAGCCAGTATAAGAAGGACTTACTTGAAGCATTTAACAATGACAAGGTATTCCTGTTTACCGGCAATTCCTACGAGATGTTTGGCAGTGATTTAAAGGGACTTTATGACTGTCCTGATAAGGGAATCGGTTTCTTCGATTTCAACGTTACTGAGCAGTCAGAAAAGCGTTATACGGCAGATGTCATCGTAACTACTGACTTGTTCAGTGAGAAGTGTGTCGGTTTCATTAACAAGTGCAGTAAGTTATCTGATTACAAGTCCCCTTTATTCAGGATCATTGGCAAGGTTGGAGATACCAACAGCGAATGTGACGGCATTCATGAGAGAAACTTCTTCGGAACCCAGTTAATTGGTCCGATTCTGATCAAGAATCCTTACTTCGCCAGATACTTCATCAAGACGATATTAAAAACTAAGGGCATTGAAGATTATAAAGAAGTTGAATATCCTAACATCATGAAGGGATATGAAACAACCATCAGCGAATTATCCAAAGACATTTAAAAAGGCCGAGCATCAAGCTCAGCCTTTTAATATGCTTATGTTTATTACTTAACGAATTCAGTAACCTTTTCAACTATCTTATTAGCTGATAAGCCATACTTGTCAAGTAATGGTCCCGGTGTACCGCTTTCGCCAAATACATCCTGAACACCAATAAACAGCTGTTTTCTTGGGCAGTTCTTAGCAAGTACTTCTGCAACGGCGCTTCCCAAGCCACCCATTACGGTATGTTCTTCCAATGAAACGATGTATTCACTCTTTTCAGCGTACTTGATGATGAGTTCTTCATCAAGAGGCTTAATGGTATGGATGTTGATCAAGGTAGGATCAATGCCCTGCTCCTTCAACTGTTCCATGGCCTTGAGTGCTTCAGCAACCATGACACCTGTAGCTACGAAAGTAACTGGTGAAGTACCTTCATGAACTACGACACCCTTGCCGATCTCAAACTTGTAATCAGGAGAAGTGTTGATGTCTTCAACTGCAGCTCTGCCTAAACGGATGTATACAGGTCCCTTATATTCGGCAACAGCCTTGATCGTTGCATATGTTTCAATGCCGTCAGCTGGCTGAATAACTGTCATGCCAGGGATTGCTCTCATTAAGGCGATGTCTTCCAGCATCTGGTGAGTTGCACCGTCTTCACCAACTGTCAAGCCGGCATGAGTAGCACCGATCTTAACGTTCATGTTAGCGTAGGCAATGCTTGTTCTGATCTGGTCATATGCTCTTCCTGAAGCAAATACGGCGAATGTTGAAGCAAATGGAATGTAGCCGTTAGCAGCCATGCCGGCAGCGACGCCCATCATGTTAGCTTCAGCAATGCCCATGTCGAAATGTCTTTCAGGAGCAACTTTCTTTAATTCAATAGTCTTTGTTGATGCAGCTAAGTCAGCGTCCAGTGCAACAACTTTTGGGTTTTCTAATGCCAATGCGGCTAATGCCTTACCATAGGCTTCTCTTGTAGCGATCTTTGCCATACTACTCACCTCCAAGGTCCTTTAAGGCCTGAGCTAATTCTTCATCATTTGGAGCCTTGCCATGCCAGCCTGCCTGATTTTCCATGAAGCTGACACCCTTGCCCTTAACTGTTTCAGCAATGATAACGGTTGGCTTGTCCTTGATCTGTTCTGCAGCCTTGCAAGCTTCAGTTACAGCGTCAATGTCATGACCGTCAACGCCAAATACGTTCCAGCCGAATGATGCGAACTTTTCGCCTAATGGAGCCGTATTCATGACATCTTCATTTCTGCCGTCGATCTGTAAACCGTTATGGTCTACTACCAGTAACAGGTTATCAAGTTTGTAATGAGCAGCGGCCATTGCAGCTTCCCAGATCTGTCCTTCATCACATTCACCGTCACCGCAGATGACGTATGTTCTGAATTCATTATTATCCAGCTTATTGGCAATTGACATACCAACGCCAACGCTTAAGCCCTGACCTAATGAACCGGTTGACATGTCAACACCAGGACAGTTCTTTCTGCTTGGATGTCCCTGTAATCTTGAATTGATAAGTCTGAATGTCATCAGTTCTTCTTCAGGGATGAAGCCCTTTTCAGCTAATACGGCATATAAGGCCGGAGAAGCATGTCCCTTAGACATTACCAGCTTATCTCTTCTGGTATCGTTCAGATTATTCTTATCGATATTCATGACATTGAAATATAATGCAACCAGAATATCGGTACAGCTTAATGATCCACCTGGATGACCAGCTTTTGCGTTATGGACCATTTTAACAATGTTCTTTCGCATGTTATTTGCGACAAGCTTTAAATCTTCCATATTTTTATTTACCTCTTTATATGAATTATAACAAATTACGTCAGTCATGTCTTTAAAAACATCTATCTGTGACACTAAAGATTTTTCATCCGCAGATAGTACTTGTCTACGATGGCAAAATTATGCTTGCCTATTTCCGGGTTATTGACTCTTAAGGAACCGTTATAGTAAACATCAGGCTTAAAGCCCTTGCTTACGCAGATATTCACTGCCTGGGCTAATATGGCATTAATGAGATAGATGAACGGTATTGATGAAGTAGATCCTACCTTCATGGCCATTCCCTCTACTTCCACTGCCGCATCGCCAATGGCGCTGCAGTTTGAAACTACAATGTCCCCGGCATCCATTAAGTGTCTGCCCGTAGTGTGTCTGGGCTTAAGAGTTTCAGAATACTCAACATTGGTAAGTACGATCACCTTAACGCCCCTTTCCCTACAGGCATCCGCAAAGTCAATTGCCATCGGATTATTGCCGGAATTGGAAATGACAATTGCCACATCAGGTGGGGCAATCTTATGATAGCTCACAATGTATGGGGCATAGCCTTCCAGTTTTTCAATGAAGCCTGACTTGAAGATCTCAGAATTACCGGTGGCAGTTTCTTCAAGAATTGCCTGAACGTTTCCCAGGGTCGCTGAGCGATAGAAGACATCATCTGCGACCAGATGCGAATGACCTACGCCAAATACCCTGATGATGCCATCATTCATAGTACATTCAGCACATAACTCAGCAGCCTCCATTATCTTTTCCCTTTGCGTCTTTCTGATCTTTTCCAGATAAGAAAGCTCTGCTTCAAGATATTTTTCCCAAGTTTCCATATTATCCCTCTCCATTATTCATGTTTTCCTTCTATCTTAACAATACTTCTACATGAACTCCAATTCAACAAAAAAGCCAGCCGAAGCTGACTTGATGTTGCTTTATATAGCCTTGCCCTTCCAGTCGTAGGCATTGACTTCTTCGATCAATACATTAACGAAGGTACCTGTTTCCAGTTCCTTTTCGGAAGTAAATCTGATATGACCGTCAATGTCATCAGGAGCATTATGCTTGCTTCTTCCGATGTAGATGTTACGGAAAGCATCCTTTTCCTCGATGAGTACTTCCTGAACGCTGTTAAGATATCTTTCGGCATTGTGCTGTGATATTTTCTGCTGTAAGCTCATGATCTTACGGTGTCTGCTTTCTGAAATCCTGTCGGCAATTCTAGGATGCATGTCATATGCTGCAGTATTTTCCTCAAGAGAATACTTAAAGGCTCCCAGATGGTCCCATTTTACCTCAGAAACAAAATCATAAAGCTGATTGAAATCTTCCCTGGTTTCTGTTGGGAAACCAACGATGACCGTAGTTCTTAAGGTTGCTTCAGGGAAGCGGTCTCTTATTGTATTAATCAGAGACTTGATGCGCTTGGTATCGCCCATTCTTCTCATTTTCTTTAACAGTCTGTCAGAGCCATGCTGAACAGGAATGTCAAAATAAGGAACGACCTTGTCAAGTGAAGCCATTGTATCAATGAGCTGATCATTTAACTGATCAGGATACATGTACAATACTCTGATCCAGAGGAAGTTCATCTTATTAAGTTCAGTTAACAGTTCGCCTAACATCAGCTCGCCATATCTGTCCAAGCCATACTTGGTAGTATCCTGAGCAATGATGTTAACTTCCTTAACGCCTATTGCTTCAAGTCTTCTGGCTTCTTCCAGAATGTTTTCCATGCTTTCGGAAATGTACTTGCCTCTGATCAATGGGATGGCACAGAATGCACATCTGTTATTACAGCCATCAGCTATTCTTAAGTAGGCACTCCAAGGTCTGGTAGCCAAAATGATGTCACAAGGCTGTTTCTTTACCGGCTTTAATTCGTTACTTAAGATCTCTTCCAGATCCTTATATTCATCAATGGAAATGAATCTGTCTACTTCAGGAATCTCTTCCTCAAGTTCCTGCTTGTAACGCTGAGCCAGACATCCCATTACAATGAGCTTCTTACACTTGTCTTCCTTATAGTCAGCCATCTGCAGTATCGCATCAATGGATTCCTGCTTGGCATCATTAATGAAGGCACAGGTATTGACGATGATTGCGTCTGCTTCCCTTGGATTATTAGTGAATTCATGACCTGCTCTGACCAGATACTTCATGGCTGTCTGTGAATCAATGAGATTCTTTGAGCATCCTAATGATACGATTCCTACTTTCATAACTAACCTCTTTATTAACAAAAAAATGCAGTTGAACTGCATATTTTTTCAAATGGTGGATCCGGCCGGAATTGAACCAGCGACA
>JAFUCG010000039.1 GCA_017459795.1 Erysipelotrichaceae bacterium
TGATGCTCAAGAGGAAGAGAATGACATTCTCATCAGTGTCAAGAACATTTCCAAGGATCAACTTAACATTTCGCCTGATGAACTAATGGAAAGATTTGTCAGAGGTGACAGTTCCCGTCATACTGAGGGAAGTGGGTTAGGCTTGAATATTGCCAATAGCTTAGCTGAGATAATGCACGGCAGCCTGAAACTGACAATTGATGGTGACTTATTTAAGACAGAATTAAGATTACCAAAATAAAACATGATACAGTCTTCTTGAAAAAAGAAGGCTGTTTTTTGAAAAACAGGTCAAATGCCGTATTATATTCAAAATGTGATAAAGTATAATTAAAGCAGGTGATAACATTATGAAACAAAAGGAATTTCTGGAAGTAATCAAACAGGCAGGTAAATTAAAGACGACCCCAAGACATTGTTTTACCGAAGGGGACAGATATGAAAGCGTAGCTGAGCACAGCTGGCGCATTTCCTTAATGGCAATGTTATTAAGCCATGAGGAAGAATTCAGGGACGTAGACTTTAACAAGGTCATCAGAATGTGTCTGATCCATGACCTTGGTGAATCATTTACCGGTGACATTCCGACATTCCTGAAGAGCAGTGACAATGAACAGTCAGAAGAACAGATTTTCAGAAACTGGATAAATACCTTTGATGAAAAAAACAGGGAAGAATGGTTCAGCTTACTGGATGAAATGAGTGCTCTTGAATCCAGAGAGGCAAGAGTTTACAAGTGCATGGATAAGCTTGAAGCCCTGATTTCACATAATGAATCAGATCTTAAAACCTGGCTGCCATTAGAGTATGATCTGCAATATACCTATGGTCAGGATAACGTCAGATTCTCTGAATATCTGACGGAATTAAGAAAGGAAATTGACGACTGGACTACCGAAAAAATAGCTAAGGAAAAGGAATAAAGTTAAATAAGACAACATTTTCACAAAGTGTTGTCTTTATTTGTTTTATTTAATAAAATATCTTAGAAAGGGTATGTTTTTTTGTTATGTACAAAATATATGAAACTAAGGAAAGAGTAACCGCCGACAATGACAAAGAGGCGGAGAAACTGCGTAGTTATCTAAAGGAAAAAAACGTATTTTTTGTTAATTTAATGGGATCGCCTGGCGCTGGAAAGACCAGTACGCTCACCAGAATCATAAATGCCTTGAAGGATAAATATAATATCGGAGTCATGGAAGCTGATGTTGACAGCTCTGTTGATGCTGAAACCATCAGCAAGCTTGGCGTTAAGGTAATTCAGCTGCATTCAGGTGGCTTATGTCACATGGATGCCGACATGACCAGAAGAGGTGTTGACATGTTTGGCATAGAAGACCTTGATCTGGTATTTCTGGAAAACATCGGCAATCTGGTTTGCCCGGCTGAATTTGACGTCGGCAGCGCAATCAGAATGATGATACTGTCAGTTCCTGAAGGTGATGACAAGCCACTTAAGTATCCGTTAATGTTTACGGTAAGTGACTGCATGCTCATTAACAAAATCGATACGAAGGAAATCTTTGACTTTAATGAGGAACTTTGCAGGGAAAGAGCCAAGAAGCTTAACCCGGATATAAGCATATTCCCGGTAAGCTGTAAGGACGGTACAGGATTTGATGAATTAGTCAGCTGGCTTGAAAAGAAGATTACGGAATGGAGAAACAGCTGATGAAGGTAATTGAATTACATAAGAGCGTTACGGAATCAAATGACCGTGATGCCGATAAGCTCAGAGAAGAGCTCAGAGAAAAAGGAGTGTTCTTAATAAATCTGATGAGTTCTGCCGGCAGCGGTAAGACAACGATGCTGTCAAGAACGATCACGGATTTAAAGGATAAGGTAAACATAGCGGTTCTGGAAGCAGACATCGATGCCAGCGTGGATGCTGAAAGAATAGCCGCCTTGGGGGCAACATCAATTCAGGTTCATACTGATGGAATGTGCCACATGGATGCCGGGATGACCAGAGAAGGCTTAAACAACATGGATCTGGATGATACAGACATTGCCTTTCTGGAAAACATCGGTAATCTGATCTGCCCGGCAGAATATGATACAGGAGCTTCATGCAACGTCATGATCCTGTCTGTTCCAGAAGGTGACGACAAGCCGTTAAAATACCCGTTAATGTTTAAAAGCAGTGATGCACTGTTATTAAGCAAGATCGATGCACTTCCGTATTTCGACTTCAACATGGAGAAGTTAGAGGAACGTGTAAGATATTTAAACCCAGACATTAAGATATTCCCGATATCAGCCAAGACAGGCGAGGGAATGAAGGAATGGGAAGATTGGTTGCTGGAAGAACTGGCAACATGGAAAAGAGGATAAGGAATGCCAAAGACAAAAGAAGAAATGAGAATGACAAACAGCCGCGACTATGTACCGGATCCTAATTATGTCGCCGAAGATAAGGAAAAGGAAAAACTTGTTCTTAAATTAGGCAACATGATCACTGACCGTTACCTGGTTAAGTACACAAATACAATGAATACTTCAGATCCTGAATACTGGGCACTTAACGCAGTATTGACCAAGGAAGAAGTCAAGTTCTTACTGTCTTTCAAGAAGACCAGAGTTCCTTACTCACCTGAAGAAATCGCCAAGAGAAACAACATGTCTTTAGAAGACACCAAGAAGATGATCGACCACTTATGCTGGGTCGGTGTTCTGGAAATGAACAGAGAAAACGAAGATCACCACAAGCAGTACAATGTTCCGATTTTCGTTCCTGGTTCAGCTGAATTCATGATGATGAATGACGAACTGACAGCTCAGCATCCTGAACTGGCAACATTCTTCAATCTCATGACTCAGATGCCTTTGGAAGGTGTTACACCAATGGTTCCTCCTGGAGGAGCTGGAATCGGCATGCACGTCATTCCGGTTGAAAAGGCAATTGAACACGAAAACAAGAGTATTTCAGTAGAACACATTTCTCATTGGCTGAAGAAGTATGACAAGTACTCTGTTGGTCAGTGTACATGCCGTAAGCAGCAGGCTATGCGTGGCGAAGGCTCAGGTGAGATCAATGGTGAATACTGCATGGGCGTTGGCGACATGGCCGAATACTGTGTTGATAAGGGCATGGGCCGTTACATCAGCTATGAAGAAGCCTTGGAATTACTGGAAAGATGTGAAAGACACGGTTTCGTACATCAGATCACAAATATCGATGGCGAAGACAAGATCGTTGCCATCTGTAACTGTGCTCCTGGCGTATGTAATGCCTTGAGAACATCACAATTATATAACACACCTAACATGTCAGCTTCAGCTTACAGAGCACATGTCGATGCTGCAAAGTGCGTAGCATGTGGTAAGTGCGTTGAAGTATGTCCGGTTGGCGCAGCCAAGTTAGGTCAGAAATTATGTACCAAGAATGGTCCGGTCAAGTATCCTGTAACACTGTTACCAGATGCTACAGCATGGACACCAGATAACTGGAACAAGAATTACCGTGAAGATGCCAAGATCAACTGTTATGAAACAGGTACGGCACCTTGTAAGACAGCTTGTCCAGCCCATTTACCAATTCAGGGCTATGTAAAGATGGCTTCAGAAGGCAGATACATGGATGCCTTAAAGCTCATCAAGCAGGACAACCCATTCCCAGCAGTATGTGGCGCTATCTGTAACAGAAGATGTGAAGATGCTTGTACAAGAGGCACAATCGACCAGCCAATCGCCATCGATGAAATCAAGAAGTTCATCGCTGAACAGGAATTAAATGCTGAAACAAGATATGTTCCATTATGCGAAAACGGTGAAGGTAAGATGTGGGGCGATGATTACAAGATCGCTGTAATCGGTTCAGGTCCTGCAGGCTTGACTTGTGCATACTACTTAAGAGAAAACGGCTATAACGTAACTGTTTACGAAAAGGAAAACAGACTCGGTGGCATGTTAACAATCGGCATTCCATCATTCAGACTGCAGAAGAATGTCATTGAAGCTGAAATAGACGTATTAAGTCAGATGGGCGTTGAATTCAAGATGGGTGTTGAAGTTGGTAAGGATGTTACCATTCAGCAGTTAAGAGAAGAAGGCTACAAGGGCTTCTATCTGGCAATCGGTGCTCAGGGCGGCAGATTAGCCGGTGTTCCTGGTGAAGATGCTGAAGGCGTCATTACAGGTGTTGACTTCTTAAGACAGGTTAACTTAGGCAAGGCTGATAAGCTTGATGGCGATGTTGTTGTCGTTGGTGGCGGTAACGTAGCTGTTGACGTAGCAAGAACAGCTGCCAGATTAACAAGCGGCAAGGTAACAATGCTGTGTCTGGAAGGCGAACATGAAATGCCGGCTGCTGATGATGAAGTAGCAGATGCCAAGGCAGAAGACATCGTTGTCAATAACGGTTGGGGTCCAAAGGAAGTCCTGACAGAAAACGGCAAGGTTGTCGGTGTAGTATTCAAGAAGTGTACAAGAGTATACGATGAACAGCATCGTTTCTCTCCAGAATATGATGAAAACGAAACAATTACAGTACCATGTTCACATGTACTGTTAAGCATTGGTCAGTCAATCCAGTGGGGTAACTTATTAGACGGTACAGCTGTTGAACTAAACAGAAACGGTACAGCAAAGGCTGATGGCATTACATACCAGACAGCTGAAAAGGATATCTTCGTTGGCGGTGACGTATACACAGGTCCACGTTTCGCAATCGATGCAATCGCAGCAGGTAAGAAGGCTGCTGATTCACTGAACAGATTCGTTCATCCTGGTCAGTCATTGACAATTGCCAGAGACTTAAGAGAATTCAAGGAACTCAATAAGAATGACATCGTAATCGAAGAATACGATAACTCTAAGCGTCAGGTTCCAGGCAGCAAGGCTGTTAATCCAAGAAGCACATTCGATGATGTACGTCTGACATTAACTGAAGAACAGGTCAAGACCGAAGCCAAGAGATGCTTAGGCTGCGGTGCTTCAGTAGTTGACGTTAACAGATGTATCGGCTGTGGCTTATGTACAACCAAGTGTCAGTTTGATGCAATTCATCTGACAAGAGATGTACCTCATGCTTCAGACATGTACAGATGTGAGGATAAGATCATTCCAGTTGCCAAGTATGCAGCTAAGCGTGAAATCAAGATCCTGTTAAACAAGAACAAGTAATATGCATGAACTAGGGATAGTAATGCATGTTGCCAAGACCCTTGATGAGGTTGCCGAAGAAAACCATCTTACCAAGATCGGTTCAGTAACCTTGCAGATTGGTGAAGTATCAGGCATTCTGACTGATTACTTCATCGATTGCTGGGATTACTTCAAGGTAAAGCATCCTGTCTTGAAGGAATGTGTGATGAAGATTGAAACTATCAACGCAGTAACATTCTGCGAAGACTGCAAGCAGGAATATGAAACCGTAAAGTACGGTCGCATATGTCCACATTGCGGAAGTGAGCACACATACCTTGTGCAGGGCAATGAATGCACCATCAAGGAAATAGAAGCAAGTGATGAATGAAAAAACGTCAGGTTAGTCCTGACGTTTTTTTAGCATGTGTTTAGAGTTTCTCTAATTATTGTTTAATGCTTCCAGAATGAATTCCGCAAAGGCCTTACTGCCCACTTCATTGAAGTGGATGCGGTCTGGGGTGAAGTAGTCAGGGTTTTCCTGATACATGTTTTCCCAGGACAGCATTTTTACATCCGGGTAACCGGCAATTACAGAATCAATGTTCTTGTTTGTCTGATTGTCCTTTAATACAGGTAATTTAATGAGTGTTATCTTACAGCCGCTTAATGAATCAAGTAAGCTGCGCAAGGTAGGAACATTAATTGTTTCATCATTACCGATGGCAATGAATACTCTTGAAGGCAGGGCATCATTGTCCTTTAAGGTCTGAATTTCACTTAAGACATTTTCATAATTCAAATCTTCACCAGCTATCATGTAAAGCTCTTCAAGAGAACTCTTCAGATAGTCAACACTTGTCAACATGAAGCCATCGCCAATGCCCATGACTTGCTTTTCCTTTTCTTCAGCCAGTTTTCTCTGCAACAGGTCCTTGGAGATGGATTCCAGAACGTAATTTGCATAAGCCCATCTGCCATCAGGGGTAAGATGAATGCCATCGTAATAGAAGTATTCATCATGATCTGCAGAGTAAACTTCCCAGTCCAGTACCGTAACATTGTCATATTCTTCACCAAGACTTCTGATCATTTCGTTATTTGGGAACTGCCAGTCATTGGTAATGGTCAGCCAGTAAATGTATCTGTCACCGCACATCTCAATGATTTCCTCACAGGTTGATTTTGGCATTCTGGAGTTTGTTCCGATGCCGATTACAACTGGGTTACCAAGAGTGCCGTCAGCGCTTCTTTCTTCAATGATGCTGTAAAGAGCATAGTATGATCTGTTCTGCTTTGCATCAAAGTCACCGTTAGGGAAGGTTTCATATAAGTTATATACTGCACCAAGCATTACAGAATCACCAATGCCGGTAACCGGCAGGTTAGCTGCGTCCACGACTTCTGCCATGGCTACAGGGTCATTCATCATGTCCATTTCACGCTGTCTTTTTTCCAGGTATTCCTGCTGCATCTTTTCCTGCAGTTCAGCGCTTTCGGCAAGTTCCTTTTCCAGATTAGCCATTTCCTCAGTATAGTCAGGAGCATTGTAGATGTCCTGGCCGCCAAAGAAACTTACGACAAGGAATGGAATCAGAACGGCTACCTTTAAGACGTTCAATATTATTTCCTTCTTATCCTTCTTGAACTTGAAGCTCAAGGCGAAGTGCAGAAGGGCAGATAATGCGATTACGGCAATTACATAGTATATCTTTATGTTTGTATTGAAATCTGTTAGCGCTGTGGCAAAGAACAGTAATGGATAATGAGTAAGATATACTTCATAGCTTATTGAAGAAACCAGCTTTGTTACAGGGTTTCTCAAGGTGTGATAAACATTGTAATTCTCATTTGTACACAGTGAAATGATCAATAAGGTCAATAATGATGAAAGTATGAAACTGTACTTATATAACGGTGATGTTTCCGAAATGCTTAAGAACATGTAACATAACATACCTGTTTCAATGATGAACAGTAACTCGGTAGTCACCTTGAACTGCAGTACCGGTAAGGTCAACCGTTTCTTATCATGAAGTATGGCTAATGTCATACCCATCAGAATCGAGAATACTCTGGCATCGGTACCGAAGTAGATGCGCATCTCGCTTGCCGGTGGATTGAGTGACATGAGGTATGGCATTACCATCATGGCTATTACCGTAAACAGACAGAATGGTAACCAGGTCAGCCAGAAGTTTGCCTTGTTTCTGATTAATGAATAGATCTTATAAACGAAAGGCAATACCAGTTCAACCTGTAGTAACATTGAGATGTACCACATGTGAGTGAACGGGGAATTGGTGACTCTGGAGAAATAAGACTGTCCAGCTGATATCTGCCACCAGTTGTTATAGGCTCCTAGTACACTTAGTGTTTCCGGTCTTTCATTTAACCATATGATATCCTTGGCATATCTTAAGCCAAATATCGTCAGAGCTGTAACTATTACTAACGGTAAGTATAATCGGATAATTCTCTTACCAAAGTGCTTGATGATGGAAAAATGTTCCTTATGGTTGTTTGAAGCAACAAATAAATAGCCGTGTAATACCAGGAAAACACATACCGCCAGATAACCGCCGGGCAGTGTTTGCGGACTGATGTGATAGATCAGTACGGCTACTGTGCTTAATATTCTTAAGATGTCTAGACCATAAAGGTATTTATCGTTCTTTTCCATAAGGAAGTCCCCCAGAATTCATACTTATATATTAATACTAATGATATTTCTTTTGCTTGGCAAACACATAATGTCTGAACAAAAATAAAACCAGCATTTCAGCTGGGAATAGTTACAATGGGGCGGTTGACGAGACTCGAACTCGCGAAATGCTGGAGCCACAATCCAGTGTGTTAACCAACTTCACCACAACCGCCATGCTTGATTATTTTATACTATTTATTTTGTTTTGTAAACCACTGTTTGAATTGTAAATTAAAGATTAAGGTTATATAATTTATCCGTAAGGAGATTTGAATAATATGAGTGAAAAGATTTTAGTTGAAACAAGTGCAAGACATGTACATGTAACAAAGGAACATCTCGAAGCCTTATTCGGCCAGGGATATGAATTAACAGTTAAGAAGGAATTATCTCAGCCTGGTCAGTTCGCAAGTAACGAAAAGGTTACTGTAAAGGGACCAAAGGGTGAGTTAAAGTGTTCTATCTTAGGACCATGCCGTCCAGAGACACAGGTTGAAGTTTCTTTAACAGAAGCAAGACAGTTAGGTATCGCTGCATTAGTTAGAGAAAGCGGCGACTTAGAAGGAACAAACGGCTGTACATTAGTTGGTCCTGCAGGTGAAGTAGTCATCGAAAAGGGTGTTATCGCTGCTAAGCGTCATGTCCACATGACACCAGAGGATGCAGAACATTTCGGTTGTGAAAACGGCCAGATCGTCTGTGTTCAGGTTGAAGGAAATAACGGCAGAGCCCTGACATTTGGTGACGTTGTCGTAAGAGTATCTCCTAAGTACAAACTCGCAATGCACATTGATACAGATGAATCAAATGCATCTGGTGCACCATCAGAAGGCATTATCATTAAGTAATTAAAATCTGAGATGACAGGGAATACGATTTTTCGTATTCCTTTTTTTGAGGTAAAAAAATGAAGGACATAATAGAAAGATTCATCAGTTACACTAAAATAAACACCATGTCATACGATGATGCCGGTAAGTGTCCAAGTTCAGATAATGAGTTCATCTTAGCCAGACAGCTGGAAGAAGAACTGAAGGGCATGAACCTGGAAAACGTTCACGTCGATGACAACTGCTTCGTATATGCAACTTTACCGGGCAACACTGATAAGAAGTGCAGTACGGTTGGCTTCCTTGCTCACATGGATACTTCCAATGCAGCAAGCGGGGAAAACGTAAAGGCCAGGATAATTGAAGACTACGATGGCAAGGATATTGAGTTAAGTGAAGGCATTTATACAACAGTGAAGGATTATCCTGACATCGCCAAGCTCAAGGGCAAGAGCATTATCGTTACTGACGGTACGACACTATTAGGTGCCGATGACAAGGCAGGAATAGCCATCATCATGGATGCCTTGCAGAAACTTGTTTCTAACCCAGAAATAAAGCATGGCACAATCAGAGTCTGCTTTACACCAGATGAAGAAACAGGAACTGGCATTCATAACATCAATAAGGAAGACTTTGACTGTGACTTTGCCTATACGGTTGATGGCGGCGAGGTTAGTGAAGTTACCTACGAAAACTTCAACGCAGCCAGTGCCATTGTTAATTTCTTAGGCAACAGCATTCATCCTGGTGATGCCAAAGGCAAGATGATCAATGCCTTGCAGCTGGCTATGGACTTCCATGGTCAGTTACCGGTATTTGCCAGACCGGAACACACTGAAGCTAGAGAAGGCTTTAACCATCTTGTAAGCTTACAGGGTGAAGTTGAAAAGGCAACCGCAGTCTACATCATCCGTAATCATGATGCAGAACTTCTGGAAAAACAGAAGAAACAGTTTGAACTGATCGCTGATTACATGAACAAAATGTATGAACATGAAGTTGTAAAACTTAACATTCGAAATACATATCGCAACATGAAGGAGATGTTTGCTGATAAAATGTATATAATAGATGTAGTAAGTGATACCTTAAGTGAACTGGGCATAACTCCATCCTATTCGCCAATCAGAGGCGGTACGGATGGGGCACAGCTGACTTATATGGGAATACCAACTCCTAATCTGGGCACAGGCGGCAAGTTCTTCCATGGTAACCATGAGCTTGTCTGCATTGATGACATGAAGACAATGTCTGAGGTGGTATTTAACTTAATACAGAACATAGAGAAAAGAGGGTTATAAATGATAATTCAAAGTAAGAGAGTTTGGATCGCAAATGGTTTCATTCCAGCACAGTTGGAAATCAATGACGGAAAGATCACCAGAATCTATGACTATGACAGTCAGAAGGCTGATGAAGATTATGGTGAGTTGAGAATCGTTCCTGGCTTCATTGATGTTCATACTCATGGTGCTTATGGCTTTGATACAAACGACGGTGATGAAGAAGGCTTAAGAAACTGGACAAAGAGACTACCTATCGATGAAGGCGTTACAGCTTATCAGCCAACAACTATTACCCAGAGCGTAGAAGTACTGGATAATGCCTTGAGAAACGTTGTTAACGTTGTTGAAAGCGGCTATGAAGGTGCTGAAATCTTAGGTATCCATTTCGAAGGACCATATCTTGATCAGAAGTTTAAGGGCGCTCAGCCTGAAGAATACATCCTGGATGCTGATGTCGAACAGTTCAAGCACTATCAGGAAGTAGCTCATGGCTTAATTCATTACATTACCTTAGCACCAGAACACGACAAGGACTTCGCTTTGACCAGATGGTGTGCTGAAAACGGTGTAGTTGTTTCCATGGGTCACAGTGCCGCAACTTATGAACAGGCATTAATGGGTGTAGCAAACGGTGCCAAGACAATGACACATGTATACAATGGCATGACTGGCTATAACCACAGAGCATTAGGCTTAGTTGGTGCAGCCTTCAGATTCAGAGACGTATATGGTGAAATCATCACTGACGGTAACCATTCTACAGTTGATGCCTTGAATAACTATTACAACATCAAGGGACGTGACTACGCAGTCATGATCTCTGACTCCTTAAGACCAAAGGGCTTACCTCAGGGTGATTATACAAGTGGCGGCATGAAGATCAGAGTATATCCTGACGGCAGTGCTCACTTAGTACCACAGGGTAACTTAGCCGGCTCAACCTTAAGACTCAACAAGGGCTTACAGGTACTGGTTGAAAAGGCAATGGTACCATTTGATGCAGCACTCAATTCATGTACCAAGAACCCGGCTGCCTTATTAGGTGTTGATTACAGAAAAGGAAGATTAGGCGTTGGCTATGATGCCGATATCGTTGTTCTTGAAGATAACTATGATATCCATCAGACCTATGTAAAGGGCAGACCTGTTAAATAATCAGAGGAAAAAGTGATTGAGAAATCACTTTTTTTGTTTTTCATTGTAATATTTAAGTAAGAATACTGTCATATATGGTGAAGGAGATAAAAGTGAAAGATGAGGAAATCGTAGAGCTATACTGGCAGAGAAATGAGCTGGCAATAGAAGAAACAAGCAGAAAATACGAAAACTACTGCTACACCATTTCCTACAACATACTGAACGATCCTGAGGATTGCAAGGAGTGTGTCAACGATACCTGGTTAAACACCTGGAATTCAATACCTCCAGCAAGACCTTACAGCTTGAAAATGTATGTTGCCAAGATAGTTCGTAACCTGGCATTCAACCGGTATAATGCCAACACTGCTCAGAAAAGAAATAATGGTCAGATGCCATTAGTTTTAAGCGAGCTTGAAGAAGTGATTGCCTCAGATAAAAACGTTGAAAAAGAGGTAATGGCCAGGGAATTAGGAAAGGCCATCAGTTCTTTCATCAGAAGTCTTTCACAGGAAGATGGAAACATGTTCATAAGAAGATATTTCCACGCTGACAGCATCAGAGAAATAGCGCGCAGTTTTAAGATAAGTGAGAATAATGTGGCGGTCAGACTGGCCAGAAGCCGTCAGAAACTTAAGACTTATCTACAGGAAGAAGGTTACATGTGATGGATAAGAATAAATTGTTTGAAAGCTTTAATTACCTGGATGATGACCTTTTACAGCGGGCAGAACCTGTTAAGAAAAAGTGGTCATTTAACTTCTGGCTTAAGCCAGCCCTGGCATTCATGACTGTTGTTCTGGCAGTTGTCGTGATAAACGGTTTGCCAAGAGGCGGGGGAATGAAGGCAACTGAGCCAATGAAGTACACCCAGGGCATCGACGCTGTTGATAATGTAGGTCCTGAAATGCAAAGTGATGAATCAGGAGTTATTTCTTATGTTAATGAATCCACCGGCTTAGTAACATATGTCACACTGGTTAGTGGTGAAGAGCATAATGATGATGGCTATGAAACAGTGACAAGTTATGTGGTTAATGATGAAATGGTCAATCAGGTATATGTCACGGTAAACGACAAGCTGTATCGCGTCTACAATAATGCCGATGATTATGAAACCGGAATCAGGGACATAAACTACGTCATTGAAAACTATCTGAAGAATGAATAATGGACAGGAGGCCGTAATAATGAAAAAGTTAATAATTGTTTTAAGTATTGTGCTGCTTTTGGTTGGCTGCTCAGCAAATGGAGGAGACTATCAAGACAGTGATTAGGTGAACTAGTCACCGTCAGATCCAGGTTACGTTGTATCAGAATCTGAACTGTAAGACAATGGTGCCAGCGGTGGATATTATGTTAATAGTGAAGAAAGCTTTGCCAAGGAAGAAAAACTTGTATATACAGGTTCAATCACGATGGAAACAAAGGACTATGATAACTTCTCTACTGAACTTAACGGTGTAATAAATAAGTTTATGGGCATAGTTGAACAGATGAGAGAGCAGACAAACAGCTATGGAAACTATAACCGTACGCTGAGTCTGACATTAAGAATTCCTGCTGCAGATTTCAATAATTTCATCGAAGAATTACGTAACGGGAGTGGAAGTGTAATTGATGTTAACACTCGTGTTGATAATATAACCAAAGCCTATAATAACAATGAAATAGAAATAGAAGCTCTTGAAACACAGCACACCAGGCTCTTAGAGTTACTCTCAGAAGCTTCAAGTCTGGAAGATATCATCAAACTGGAGGAAAGAATCAGCCAGATCGAAATCAGACTGACTCAGTTAAAACAGTATAAAAACGAAATGGATACTGATGTTGCGTATTCGACCATTACACTGTTTGTTAATGAAGTAAAGGAATATACTGAGACTTCCTACTGGCAGAGATTAATGAATGCCTTCGGTAATTCCTGGATCAGATTCGTTGATAATGTCGGTTATTTCCTGATCGATGTCGTATATGCCATTCCAACAGTACTGGTAATTATCGCTGCGTTCTTCATCTTGAGAAAGCCGGCAGGGAAGCTTCTTGGTAAATTAAAAAAGCCGGAAAAAAATGAGAAAAGAATAATCGACGATAACAAGAATGATGATGAAAAGTCCATGTAAAATGGACTTTTTTTATGTATTTGTTACTAAGGACGCGGTTTTCTGTGCTATTATATCAGTGGTAAAAAAGGAGATAATTATGTACAGAATAAATGACATGTATGATCTGGATCATACACTCGCAAAGGATTATCTTAAAGAATTCAAATATCCATGGGAAGCCTTAGCAGGCATTAAGGATCTGATCATCGAATTAGGTAACAAGCTTGATAAGGAAGAATATGAAGAAATAAGTGAACACGTCTGGGTTCATAAGACTGCCAAGGTATTTCCAAGTGCCTATCTTGGAGCACCTTGCATCATCGGACCTAATACGGAAGTAAGACACTGTGCCTTCATCAGAGGAAGCGCCTTGGTTGGTGCCGACTGTGTTGTAGGTAACAGCTGTGAATTAAAGAACGTAATCCTGTTTGACCATGTTCAGACACCACATTACAATTATGTTGGTGATTCCATTCTGGGATACTATTCACACATGGGTGCAGGTTCCATTACTTCAAATGTTAAGAGTGACAAGAAACTTGTCGTCGTACACAATGGAACTGAGCAGATCGAGACCGGATTAAAGAAATTCGGGGCCATGATCGGCGATTACGTTGAAGTAGGCTGTAACAGCGTACTGAATCCAGGTACCGTTATCGGCAGAAACAGTAACGTATATCCAACAAGCTGTGTCAGAGGAGTAGTACCGCAGAACAGCATCTGGAAGAATAATGGAGAAATAACAGAAAAGAATTAGGGGAGTTTAGTATGAGAGTTATTATTCAGGACAATTATGACAAGATGTGTCAGTGGGCAGCTGATTACATCGCCAACAAGATCAATTCACATAAGGAAGAAAGACCATTCGTATTAGGTTTGCCAACAGGTTCAAGCCCAATCGGCGTGTATAAGAGACTTGCCAAGATGAATCAGGAAGGCAAGGTTTCATTCAAGAATGTCGTTACATTCAACATGGATGAATACTTAGGCTTACCTCATGAACATGACCAGAGCTATTGGTACTTCATGCATGACAATTTCTTTGATCATCTGGTAGACATGAAGCCGGAAAACATCAACATCTTAAACGGCATGACTGATGATCCGGAAAAGGAATGCGCAGATTATGAAGCCAAGATCAAGTCATATGGCGGCATCGATCTGTTCATGGGCGGCATTGGCGTTGACGGACACTTGGCATTCAATGAACCTTATACATCATTAACATCTAGAACAGGTGTCAGAAACCTGACCACAGATACCAGAATCGTTAACAGCCGTTTCTTCGGCAATGATCCGGAAAAAGTACCAGCCCAGGCATTATCAGTAGGCATCGGTACAGTTACCGATTCCAAGGAAGTACTGGTTCTGATCTCAGGCCATAACAAGGCCAGAGCTTTAGCCGCAACAGTAGAAGGTGGCGTATCACAGAAGTGGACCTGTTCTGCATTACAGCTGCATAATGGCGCAATCATTGCCTGCGATGAAGCAGCATGTGGTGAACTGACAGTTGACACCTACAAATATTTCTTAGACATCGAAAAAGGAGAAAGACTCTAAAAATGAGCAAATACTTTGGAACAGATGGCTTCAGAGGGGAAGCCAACAAGAATCTGACATATGAGCATGCCATTAAGATCGGCCGTTTTTTAGGCTGGTATTATGGCAAGAATCAGGGCAAGAAGGCCAGAATCGTCATTGGTAAGGATACCAGAAGAAGTTCATACATGTTTGAATATTCTCTGGTCAGCGGCTTGGTTGCTTCTGGAGCAGATGCCTACATCATGCACGTAACGACAACACCAAGTGTTTCCTACATTACCAGAACCGATAAGTTTGACTGCGGCATCATGATCAGTGCTTCACACAACCCATACTATGACAACGGCATCAAGCTGTTTAACTTCAATGGGGAAAAGATGGATCAGGCAGTTCTTGATGAAGTTGAAGACTACATCGATGACAAGTTTGAGATCCCACTGGCTGAAAGAGATGAAATCGGAAAGACCGTTGACTATGTTTCAGGAAGAAACAGATACATGGGTTATCTGATCTCCATGGGCAAGTATTCATTCAATGGCGTAAAGGTTGGTTTAGATTGTGCCAATGGTGCCAGCTGGACAATTGCCAAGGGCGTATTTGATGCCTTAGGTGCCCAGACCTATGTCATTAACGCCAATCCTGATGGCTTTAACATCAATACAAACTGCGGCTCAACTCATATTGAAGGCTTACAGAAGTTTGTCGTAGATAACGGCTTGGATGTTGGCTTCGCATTTGATGGCGACGCTGACAGATGCTTATGCGTTGATGAAAAGGGTAATGTCATTACCGGTGACCACATCCTATACATTTACGGCTTATACATGAAGGAAAGAGGCAAGCTCATTAACAATACCGTTGTTACAACCGTAATGAGCAACTTCGGTTTATACAAGGCCCTGGATAAGGTAGGCATTAATTATGAAAAGACCAAGGTCGGTGACAAATATGTTTATGAAAACATGGTTGCCAACGGTCACAGAATCGGTGGCGAACAGTCAGGTCACATCATCTTCAGCAAGTACGCTACAACAGGTGATGGCATCTTGACAGCCTTAAAGATGATGGAAGTATATCTGGCTAAGGAAAAGCCATTATCAGTACTGGCTGAACCTGTTGTATTCTATCCACAGGTATTGAAGAACGTCAGAGTAAAATCAAAACCGGAAGCTCAGAATGATCCTGATGTACAGGCAGCTGTAGCCAAGGTAGCTGAACAGTTAGGTGAAAACGGCAGAATCCTGGTAAGAGAATCAGGTACTGAACCGGTCATCAGAGTAATGGTTGAAGCCGGCACACATGAAGAATGTGAAAAATACGTTGACCAGGTAATTGAAGTAATCAGGGAAAAAGGTCACATTGCATAACAGACAAGCCCGTTCAAATGAATGGGCTTTTCATTTGAGTTTTTCATCTTTCTTGTGTATCTTACTGTTATGATTTTGAATGATTTGGGGGGAGATAGTAGAATATGAAACATGTTTTTATAGTTAACCCAATAAGCGGTAAGGGCAAGGCCATAAAATACATACCGATTATTAATCAGTATTTCGCTGATAACGGTGGTGACTTTGAGATAATAATCACTGAAAGACCTAAACATGCCAGGGAAATCGCTCAGAGATATACCAGGGAAGATGATGTCATTCTTTATTCCGTAGGAGGCGATGGCACCAGCAAGGAGATTCTGGATGGCCTTAATGAAGGTGTTACATTATGTGTTGTACCGGCTGGAACAGGCAATGACTTCTACAAGTCCATCGACAACCGCAAACTGTCTCTGGAAGAGACCCTGAAGGGCTTGATCGAAGGGGAAGTCATCAACATTGACTATGGCATTTTCAACGGCACAAGCAAGTTCATGAATGTGTCTTCATTTGGCATTGACGCCGACATCAACATCTATGCCTGCGATTACGTCAAGGTCAAATACAATCTGCCAGGCAGCATCGTTTACGCCTACAGTGCCTTGAAAGTAGGCACCAAGCCAAAGAGCTTTCATACCGAAATGACAGTAGACGGGAATAAGTACGTCAGAGAACCTGTGCTCATTGCCATCTGTAATGGCAGGGCCTATGGCGGCTGTTTCAGGCCTTCACCGCAAGCTAAGCTTGATGATGGCTACTTTGACATCTGCATGTTCAATGGACCGATCACATTACCGCAGTTTTTCCGCCTGATCGTAAAGTATCTTAGCGGCAATCATCTGACAGAAAAGGAATGTGAATTCTTCCATGGCCGTAATATCGACATCAAGTTCAACAAGGAAATAGCCTTGCAGGTAGATGGGGAAAACACTCATCTTGATAGCGCTACCATTGAAATGGTTCCATCGGGTTTATCACTGAAAGTACCGGTAGACAGACAGGTTCGTTAAATTTGTAAAAATGACTTTATGATGTTAATATATAAAAGGTAGGGTAAGTTAATATGATTAAAGTTGTTAGAGTAAAAAACAAGGAAGAAATTAGTAAAAAGGCATTTGAAATCATGCATGAACTGGTCACCAGTAATCCTAAGGCCGTATTAGGCTTGGCAACAGGTTCGTCTCCTGTAGGCTTATATGAACTGATGATCAGAGATCATAAGGAGAATGGCACATCTTACAAGGATGTTACGACATTCAATCTGGATGAATACGTTGGCTTGCCAAAGAATCATCCAGAGAGCTATTATTCATTCATGCATCGCAATCTCTTTGACGGCCTGGACGTTAAGGAAGAAAACATCCACATTCCTTCAAGTGAAGGCAACTTAGAAGAGAGATGCGATGAATACAATGAAGCATTAAGCAAGCAGACAATCGATTTACAGATCCTTGGCATCGGCAGTAACGGTCACATTGGCTTCAATGAACCGGATACACCATTTGATTCTGTAACTCACATCGTTGACTTGAATGAGTCAACAATCAAGGATAACGCTAGATTCTTTGATGATGATATCAGTAAGGTTCCTACTCAGGCTATTACCATGGGCATTTCAAATGTCATGGCAGCCAAAAAGATCATCCTGATCGCCAATGGCGAAAACAAGGCCAATGCCATCAGAGCAACCGTCATGGGGCCTGTTGATGAGAAAGTACCGGCATCAGTATTGCAGAACCATCCTGATGTTGTGATCATCATTGATGAAGAAGCTGGCAGTTCACTATATAAGGAGAAGAGATAATGGAAATTTTAACAACTGAAAACTTTGCAGAAAAGACAAAAGAAGGTGTCGTATTAGTAGACTTCTTCGCTGACTGGTGCGGCCCATGCAAGATGCTGGCACCTGTATTGGAAAAGCTGGCTGCTGAATACGAAGGCAAGGCTAAGATCGTTAAGGTAAACGTAGATAACGATACAGCTTTGGCAAGACAGTTTGGTGTCGTTTCAATTCCTAACATGTTCGTATTAAAGGACGGTCAGGTAGTTGATTCATTACTTGGTTATAACAGCGCCAACGCCATCAAGGCCTTAATTGATAAGGCATTATAATTTGTCAGGAGAGCACTTCAGAAAATGAAGTGCTTTTTTTTATCAAATGTATTGATTTATAATTGCGACAATGTATAATATTTAGTTGTTTGATAATATTAAAACATTTGTTTAGTAACATTAAACAGGGGAGCGAATATGGATATCGGTCAGAGAATTAGACAGCTTAGAATCAAGAACGATCTCACACAGGAAGAATTAGCTTCCCGCTGTGAACTAACCAAGGGGTTTCTTTCCCAGCTTGAAAACGGCATTGCGACACCATCCTTACCGGCCTTGATGGACATCGTTGAGGCCTTGGGGACCGACATGTCGACATTCTTCAGGGAGGAAAAGGAAACAAAGGTCTGCTTTGATAAGGAAGATTTCTTCGTTGATGAAAGAGATGGCTACACTGTTACCTGGGTAGTACCAAATGCCCAGAAAAACAGCATGGAGCCTATCATCGTCGATTTGGCACCTGGGGCAAGTTCACAGATCATGTATCCTCATGAAGGCGAAGAATTCTGTTACGTCATCAGAGGCAAGATAACCCTGGTTGACGGGGACAGGGAATACGTTGTTCATAAGGGCAATACATTCTACATCAATGGTGATAATGAACATTTCCTAAGAAATGATTCAGGACATAGTGCACGGGTTTTGTGGATTTGCACACCACCGTTATTTTAACTTAGGAGGACTTAGAACATGCGTAAGTTAATTGAGTTCAGAAACATTGTCAAAAGCTTTGACGGACAGGTAGTTTTGAAGGGTGTTAACCTCGACATCTATGAAAATGAGTTCGTTACGCTTTTAGGACCGTCAGGCTGCGGTAAGACGACCTTATTAAGAATCTTAGGTGGCTTCCTGGATCAGGATGAAGGCCATGTAATCTTCAATGGGGAAGAGATCTCTAATGTGCCTGCCTATAAGCGTCCTATCAACACGGTATTCCAGAAGTATGCATTATTCCCACATCTCAATGTGTATGAAAATGTCGCATTTGGCTTACGCATTAAGAAGATGTCCAACGACCTGATCAAGCCAAAGGTTGACAGAATGCTGGAATTAGTTGGCCTGGATGGCTTCCAGAAGAAAGATGTAACCTTATTGTCAGGCGGTCAGCAGCAGCGTGTTGCCATCGCCAGGGCATTGGTCAATGAACCTGATGTATTATTACTTGATGAACCATTAAGTGCATTAGATGCCAAGCTGCGTAAGGAAATGCAGCATGAATTAAAGAGAATTCAGCAGGAAGTAGGCATTACCTTCATCTTCGTTACTCACGATCAGGAAGAAGCATTGACAATGTCTGACAAGATCGTCGTATTAAGAGACGGTAACATTGAACAGATCGGTACTCCTACCGAAATATATAACGAACCGGCCAACAGATATGTTGCCAACTTCATCGGGCAGTCAAACATTGTTGAAGGCATCATGAAGAAGGACTATCTGGTAAACTTCGATGATCATGACTTTGAATGCGTTGACTTCGGCTTCAAGGAAAATGAACCGGTAGATGTCATCATCAGACCGGAAGACATCAAGATCAAGAAGAAATCCAGAGGCAAGATGAATGGCCAGGTAATGAGCGTTCTCTTCAAGGGTGTTCATTACGAAGTAATCGTCGAAACAAAGCGCGGCGCTGCCAAGACCATCAAGCTTCATGTCTTAGGCAACGAAGACGTATATAACGAAGCAGCTAATGAAAAGATGTCAGCCAATGACTTCTCAATGGACATTGAGGACGTACCAAGCCTGACAGATGAAGAACTGATCTTACGTGCCAATGCCCAGGCCTGGAAGGCTGATGAGACAGAAGAAGAAATCTCAATCAGTGAAGTAATTCATAGCATCAGGGAAGAAGCCGGCACATATCCAATTACCTTCAAGACAGCCAATGGCACAAGTGTTAACGCTGATGTTAACGTAGTGCTGCCAAAGGTCAATGAAGACAAGGAAGAAAAGATCGGCATTCAGGCTTTCGATGTATATAAGTCAATTGATGAAATCAAGGAATCAATGGCCATTTCCGTTGACCTTAAGAACTGGGCTGACGCTTATGCCTGGGATTTGGAAACAGAAAACGAAGTTGAAATCGACGATACCCGTTTCGATTTCGATCCAATGGAAATCGTTGAAGGTACCTATGACGTAACATTTGTTACTGAAGGCCGTACCTACAAGATTCATACAACTGAAAATCAGGTAGAAGGTGACATCGTATCACTGGACTTCGATCCTGAAGACATTCACGTAATGGAAAAGAGTGTGGAATAAATGAAGAGCTTCAGAAGATTGGTATATCCATACCTGATCTGGGCTGGCGTACTCATCGTATTACCAATGCTGATAATCGTGTTCTACGCTTTCTCCACTGAAGGTAATGATGTCATACCTGTAAAGATAACACTCGAAAACTTTGTCAGATTCTTCTCTGACACTATATTCATTGAAGTACTGGGCCGAAGCCTTAAGCTGGCTGTCATTACGACCATCGTATGCATTTTGTTAGGTTACCCGGCCGCTTACTTCATTTCTCAGTTAAAGCCTGACTCTCAGTCAGTTATGGTATTAATCGTAACCTTGCCGCAGTTGATAAACATGCTGGTAAGAACATACGCCTGGAGAGGCATCCTGTTAAATATTGACATTGCACCGGAACTTAAGGTCTACATAGGCATGGTATATAACTTTTTGCCTTACATGATCCTACAGATCTACACATCTCTGTCAAAGATGGATCCTTCATTAGTACCGGCTGCTCATGACTTGGGCTGTGATGACAGAATGGCATTTTTGAAAGTAACCTTGCCATTATCTGTCCCGGGAATCATTTCCGGCATTACATTAGTATTCTTGCCGGCAGTATCAAGTTTCTTCATTCCGAAATTGCTTGGTGGCGGTTCCTATGTATTAGTCGGTAACCTGATTGAAAACTATTTCGTTACAACAGGAGACTGGAACTTCGGTTCAGCCATTTCGCTGATCATGACGATCGTCATTCTGATTTCTATGTACTTTACAAAGAAGTTCGATTACGATCAGGAGGCAGCATAACATGAAGAAATACGGATTCTTAAAGAAGAGCTACCTGGCTCTGATAATCGGTTTCTTCTATCTGCCGATCATTTATGTTGTTGTATTCTCATTTAATGCGTCACGTTCATTGACAAGCTTTACGGGATTCTCATTACAGTGGTATGAAAAGATGTTCGCATCAAGACCAATGATGGAATCCATATACTATACGGTCATCATAGCAGTAATTGCCACTGCAGTATCAACTGTCGCCGGTACAATCGTTGCCATTGGCTTAAGCAAGTCTCACCGTATCATCCGTCAGGTCGTCACTCAGGTAAACAACCTGCCGATGCTCAATCCGGACATTGTTACAGCCATAGGGTTAATGTTGTTCTTCTCAACCCTCAACATTCCTACCGGCTTTGGCACACTGTTATTGGCTCATATAATCTTCTGTATCCCTTATGTCATCTTATCGATCATGCCTAAGTTAAGACAGCTTGACGATAACCTGGCAGAAGCGGCAATGGATCTGGGCTGTACACCTTTACAGGCTTTATGGAAGGTCATCATCCCACAGATCAGGGAAGGTATTGTTTCAGGAGCCCTGGTAGCCTTTACGATGTCATTCGATGACTTCGTAATTTCCTACTTTACGACCGGACCTGGCATAAACAACATCTCAACTTATGTTTATGCCACGACAAAGCGTATTAATCCAAGTGTTAATGCCTTGTCAACGATTATTGTTATAGCGATCACAACCATATTGATTTTCGCAAACGTCTTACCAATGTTAAGAGAGAGGAGAAAAAGAAATGAAAAAACTGCTTAGTGTTGTAATGTGCATCTTCTTAGTCTTAGGAGTTGCCGGCTGCCAGGGTGGCGGCAAGAAGGAAAAGGGAAACTTATACATTTTCCTGCCTGGCGAATATATTTCAGATGAAGCTATCAGCCAGTTTGAAAAGAAAACAGGCATTACTGTTTCAATCACCACATTCGAATCAAATGAATCAATGTACACAAAGTTATTAGGTGGAACAGTATATGACATCATCATTCCAAGTGATTACATGATCGAAAGACTGATCTCCGAAAAGATGGTTCAGCCATTAGACAAGTCAAAGATCACCATCATGGATGAAATCTATCCGGAAGTACTGAACATGTCATTTGATCCAAATAATGATTATTCAATTCCTTATTTCTGGGGCAACGCCGGTATCTGTTACGACACAACTCTGATCGATCAGGCTGATGTTGAATCACAGGGCTGGGCAGTATTACAGAATACAAAGTACAAGGGCATGATCTACATGTACGACTCAATCCGTGATGCCTTCATGATGGCTGAAAAGTCATTAGGCTATTCAATGAATACAGCTGATGAAACAGAATTAAACAATGCATGTGACTGGCTGATTCAGATCGCCAAGACAATGGATCCTGCCTATGTTACAGATGAAGCCATCGATGGCTTGGCAACAGGTGAAAAGGCCATGGGCATGATGTATTCAGGCGATGCCGCATACATCATTTCTGAAAATGAAAACATGGCTTATTGGGCACCAACAGAAGGTACAAACTACTTCGTAGATGCCATGGTAATCCATAAGGATGCTGAAAACGTAGACAATGCCTATGAATTCATTAACTACATCACAGGTTATGATGCAGCTTATGAAAATTCTACATTCGTTGGTTATTCATCAGTTAACCAGGATGTATTAAATGACTTAGTAGCAGCAGGCGGCGAATTTGAAGGCAATGGCGCTTACATTCCTCGTCCTCAGACAGCTAACGATGAAGTATTCCACAGTGATGCAGAAGTCTTAAAGCTCATTTCCGAAATGTGGGTTAAGGTAAAGAATACCAAGTAATTAAGAAAATAAAAAAGGCCGGGAGTTTTCCCGGCCTAGTTTTCAAATGTGTATTTGTCATCTGATACCACTAACTTGGTATCGTAGTAATGATGATAGTATTGAGCAATCGTACAGGCGATGCAGATCGTGACGGTTGCCAGTACAACGTAACGGCTGTACTTTTCATATTCATCCCACATCTGCGGGAAGATGTAATCACATAACGCCAGTACGCCAACAGTTACAAGCAGGGTAGTGATGGTGTACTTGTTGACAAACTGCTTAAACGGTATTCTTGGAAACATGATTTTACCGACCAGTACAAGTATCACAAACAGGATGAGTCCGGCTATAAGCAGATAAACGAAATTGGTTTTGAGATATATGCTTCTGACCACGGTAATAAGGATCCATCCGATAAACCATAACGGTAAGCCGACGGATACCCTTAACCAGACAGGAAGGGAATTGAGCCAGTTCTTCAGGATCTGACCTAAGGATTTCTTCTGATTTTCAACATCAGTTTCCTCAATGCCTTCATTATTGGCAGGTTCCATCATTGTTAACGGCTTCGGATTGATCAGTTCATCCGGGGAAGCGTAAAGGCTTCCAACGACTACACTTGCTCCAGTAGCGGCAATTACCGCTGCTTTCTTGGCCTTGTCAGCCATGTTTTTCTTTTCTTCGCTCATAATACTAATATACACTTTTGCCCAATTCTTTCAAATATTTTGTTGCATTTGTCAAAAACATGGAATATAATAATTTCTGCTAGACGAACTAATGGTTCCTTAGCCAAGTGGTAAGGCAATTGACTGCAACTCAGTGACCGCCAGTTCGAATCTGGCAGGAACCTCCAGAAACCTGGGGATGTGGCGGAATAGGCAGACGCAACGGACTTAAAATCCGTTGGTTGAATAAACCGTGCGGGTTCAAGTCCCGCCATCCCCACCATTAACGTAAAAGAAGCCTCGTAAGAGGCTTTTTTCGTTGTCAGGTGTTGTGCTTTATTAGGTAAAATAATCCTGTTAGAGTATACTTATAGTAGCTTTAAACATATGGAAAGGTTAGAAATTATGAATAAGGAATTCTTAAAGGAAATGCTGAATACGGTTTCCGTTACCGGCAATGAAGAAGCATTGCAGCAGAAGATAATTGATTACAGTAAGAGTTTTGCCGATAAGCTCATGGTTGATTCAATGAGCAATGTCATAAGTGTTATTAATCCAAAGGCAGATTTCAGGATCATGTTATGCGGTCACGCTGATGAGATCGGCTTCAGAGTAACCTATGTTGATGAAGGTGGCTTCATTCATGTGCAGAGAGCAGGGGGAGTTAATCCAAAGTTATATGTCGGTTACCCAATGCAGATAATTCATGAAGAAAAAGGCAAATACAATAAGATCAACGGCGTAGGCGTCTATACCAGAGATCTGTTAAAGAAGAGTGAATTTGATGAATCTGACTTGTTAATTGACATCGGTGCCAACAGTAAGGAAGAAGCCTTGAAACTGGTCAGTGTTGGTGATTCAGTATGCGCTGATACAGTTGTAAGAGAATTGCTGAATGACAATTTCAGCTGCAGGGCACTTGATGATAAGTCCGGGGCCTTTACGGTAATTGAAGCCGGCAGAAAAGCCAAGGAAAAAGGTTCAGATAACGACATCTATGTCAATACTTCAACAGGTGAAGAATCAAGCGGCAGAGGAGCCTATTTCGCTTCTGAAGGCATTAAGCCTGATTGCGCCGTGATCGTTGATGTAACCTGGGCAAGTGATTATCCGGGAACAGATAAGGGAACTACCGGTGACATTAAAGTAGGTGGCGGACCTGTATTATGTTTAAGCGGCATGGTAAATAAGAGATTAAATGCCTTAATGCAGGAAATTGCGAAGGAAAAGAACATCCCATTACAGTATGAGATAGCAGGTGGCAGAACGGCTACTGATGGTGACACCGTTGCCTTTACGGGAAACGGGGTACCGATCGTCTTAGTTTCAATACCGGAAAGATACATGCACAGCAGTGTGGAAGTAACCAACTGGAAAGACATTGAACAGTGCATTGAACTCATCGCTGAATTCTGTGTCCGCATTAAAAAGGATTTTGATTTCAATACACTTAAAATCTGACAGGATGATGTTACAGAGCGCGACATTATATGGTAGAATTAACAGGTATTTAGGAGGAAACTTATGGCAAATAAGGTATTTGACGTAGTTCTGTTATTTGCCTTACCGGCATCAGGCAAGTCAGAAGTAAGAAACTTCATGGCCAACATTGAACCGGAAAGATTACAGAACGAATTCCATATCGGAGAAAATCTGCAGCTCGATGATTTCCCATACGTACATTTCATGAGATGCATCGACAATGAGCTGGAAAAGATCAATGGTGGAAGATTATTCTATCCATCAAATGAAGAACCATTCATTAATGACTATGACTGGGGTACACTTGTTCAGCTGTTAAACGAAGATTATTATGATCTGACAAACAGAAACGAGATCAAGGTTGACTCAGTTGCCAAGTGGCTGTTCAAGAGAATTGACGGTGCTGGCTTAAAGGCTGGCATTCAGCCAAGAATCAGCGTATTGGATGAAGCAGTAGTAGATGAACTGGCTGAAAAGCTGGAACATGAAGCTGAACTCATCTTACAGGGCAAGTTAAAGGAATACCCTGAATCATTTGAAAACAAGACCATCGTAATTGAGGCAGCCAGAGGCGGCCATGATGGCGCTCAGATGCCATTAACCGGTGCATTTGGTTATCAGTACTCACTTGCTCAGTTCTGCCCTGAGATCCTGCGTAACGCAGCCATACTCTATATCTGGGTAACACCTGAGGAAAGCAGAAGAAAGAACGCTGACAGAGCTAATCCTGATGATCCAGGCAGCAATCTCTTCCATGGCGTACCAATGCCTGTAATGTTAGGCGACTATGGCTGTGATGACATGGCTTACTTAAGAGAAAATTCAGAAGTAGAAGATACTGTTACAGTCAAGGCCTATGGTCAGACATATCATCTGCCAATCGGTGTATTTGATAACAGAATCGACAAGACTTCTTTCTTAAGACAGGATAAGGCAAACTGGGATGCAGGAAAAGTTGCTGATGTAACTGAAGGCATTAAGTCAGCTACAGATGCAATGTATAAGAACTACAGGAAATAAACTTCTTAGACGGGAATACTTTCCCGTTTTCTTTATGAAAAAGTGAAATAATATGTTAGAATTATCTAGGAGATATTACTAGGAAGTCTAAGAATAATTATGAATCATGGAATTAATGTTTACAGTGAGATAAAACAGTTTAAGACAGTTCTGGTCCATCGACCGGGTAATGAGCTATTAAACCTTACCCCGGATACTTTGGAGGAACTGTTATTTGATGATATCCCATTTTTGAAGATAGCTCAGCAGGAGCATGATGCCTTTGTCAAGATCATGCAGGAGAATGGGGTTGAGGTAGTCTATCTGGAAGATCTGATGAGTGAAGTACTGGACATTGACGATGAGATCCGCAGCGAATTCATCAACCAGTTCCTTGTTGAAGGCTGTGCCGACAGAAGATATCACAACGCCATTAAGAAGTACCTTAACGAACTGAAGGATAATAAGGAAGTTGTCCTGAAGTTAATGGAAGGCATCAAGTACAGTGACATCAAAACCGACATTGCCGTATCACTGGCTGACATGACAAACGCCAATAACAACATGTTATTGCCGCCATTACCGAATCTGTATTTTACCAGAGACCCAATGGCTTCGATCGGCAATGCCGTAACGATTAACCGCATGAGATTTGAAACCAGAAGAAGGGAAACGATCTTTACGGATTACATCTTCCGTTACCATCCTCGTTTCGGTAATGTCAGAAGACTGTATGATCGAACTGACCCGTATTCAATTGAAGGCGGCGATATTCTTAACCTGAATGAAGAAACCATTGCCATCGGCATTTCGCAGCGTACAGAAGCCAATGCCATTGAATTTTTAAGCAAGCATATTTTCCGTAATCCGGAAAACAAGATCAGGACGATACTTGCTTTCTCAATTCCAAAGAACAGATCATTCATGCATCTGGATACGGTATTTACCCAGATCGATTACGACAAGTTCACCGTTCATCCGGGCATCATGAATGACATAACCGTATATAAGTTAACCAAGTGTGACGGCAAGATATGCATAGAAAAACAGGAAGACAGCCTGGAAAACATTCTGAAGGATGCCCTCAAACTTGATGAGGTAACACTAATAAGATGTGGCGGCAATGACTTCATATCTGCCCAGAGAGAGCAGTGGAACGATGGCTCCAATACCTTGTGTTTAGCTCCAGGAGTCATATTAGTATATGAAAGAAATGAGATCACAAACAGACTTCTGGAATCTTATGGAATTAAGGTTCTCAGAATGCCTAGTTCAGAATTATCAAGAGGCAGAGGCGGTCCACGATGCATGAGCATGCCGCTGTGGCGCGAAGATTAAGGGAGGAAATAACATGCCAAGAAGCTTATCAGGACGCAGCTTTTTAAAGCTGCTGGACTTTACAACCGAAGAGATCCAGTACTTACTGGAACTGTCAAAACAGTTTAAGAATCTGAAACTTACGGGAACACCGCACAAGTATCTGGAAGGCAAGAACATTGTTCTGTTATTTGAAAAGACCAGTACCAGAACCAGATGTTCATTTGAAGTAGCAGGTCATGACTTGGGAATGGGTGTTACTTACCTTGATCCGCAGTCTTCACAGATGGGACACAAGGAATCAATTGCCGATACTGCCAGAGTATTAGGCAGGATGTATGATGGCATTGAATACCGCGGCTATGATCAGAAGATCGTTGAAGAACTTGCCAGATACGCAGGCGTACCGGTATGGAATGGTTTGACAACAGAATTCCATCCAACCCAGATGCTGGCAGATGTTCTTACCGCATATGAATACTTTGGCTACTATAAGGGACTTACATGGGTATTCATGGGTGATGCCAGAAACAACGTTGCCAATTCCATCATGGTAGTATGTGCCAAGTTAGGCATTAACTATGTTGCCTGCGGACCTAAGGAAAACATGCCTGATCCTGAACTGGTCAAGACATGTAAGGAAATTGCCAGGAAGAATAACTGTACAATTACCCTGACAGATGATGTAAAGAAGGGCACCAAGGGCGCCAACATCATTTACACCGACATCTGGGTATCAATGGGTGAACCTAAGGAATTATGGGCAGAAAGAATCAAACTGTTACATCCATATCAGGTAAATAAGGAAGTAATGAAAAACGCTGACAAGGATGCAATATTCCTGCATTGCCTGCCTTCATTCCATGATCTGAACACTTCTACAGGACGTAAGATCTATGAAGAATTCGGTCTTAAGGAAATGGAAGTTACTGACGAGGTATTTGAATCAGCACAGTCAAAGGTATTTGATGAAGCTGAAAACAGAATGCACACGATAAAGGCAGTAATGTACGCAACATTAAAGTAAAAGAAAAGGTAGCTGATCAGCTACCTTTTAAAGTCCTAAACCCTTGGCGACATTGACGATGAAGTCCTGGGCATTTGTGATGATTGCCCTGGAAGTAAGAGAGCCTCTGTCGGAAAGTTTATTGGCTGTGAATTCTGAAATGTCTACGCAATAGAAGTAAACCTGTCTGATGCGTCCGTATTTGTCTACGCGGAAGGAAGGGGTCATGTTGCCGACAGCAATTGAGTGCAGCATCGTTGCTACGGAAATGACCGTTGTGGCACTTCTGATCTGTTCTCTCATCTTTTCCTGTGCTTCATAGACATCACCGAATACCGGTGGAAGTGGGCCATCATCTCTGATAGAACCGCCTAATACATATGGAACACCATACTTTTCACAGCTGTAAATGATGCCGTTATCGATGTGTTCTTCTTCAATGAACTTGGCAATGCTGCCATAATACTTGACTCTGTTAATTGTATCTAAATGGTTATAGTGACCGTTAGGCATTGATCTCTGAGAATAAATGTCCTGACCTAAGGCAGTATGCAGATATGAACCTTCCAGATCGTGAGTAGCTAAGGCATTACCGGCCAAAAGGGCATTTACATAGCCGCCGGCAACAAGCTTGCTGAAGGCATCCTTACAATCCTGGTCAAATGAAACAACAGGGCCCAAAACCCAGACGATCTTGCCATGTTCCTTTTCGTGCTTCAATAATTCATACAGATTATCGTAATCAACTGAGAAGGCTGTTTCTCTGGTCTTGTTCTGACGGAAGGCGAACTGGTCATTGAATGAGTTTTCTTCCTTGAAACCGTTGAAGTGAACGTAAATACCTTCTTCACAGTTTTCCGTTCTGCCGCAGATTACCAGATCATCCTTTTTCAGATTTCTGAATTCACGGATATATACCTTGCCGTTTTCATAGACCGGTACACAGTCCATGCGGCTTTCTTCAGCCAACAGCCACTGACCATTGATCTTGAAGTATTCAGGAGAAATGCTCATGGCGTGATAGTGTTCTGGAGCAACCTTGTCAAAAGGGCATGGTTTTAAAACAGCATCCGGAGCTTCAGTAAACTTGCCTTCACTGAAATCAGGTGCATCATATGGTGTTAACTTAAATGTCATATAAAATTACCTCTACCTTATTATTTTAACAGATAAGAATGATTTGAAAAACCATTACTTATTATGTAATATATTGTTACCTCAGGTAATTTAATGCGCAAGTGTGACAGTGGAAAATTTTTTAAATTTTATGTTGAAGTGTCAGACTTTGTGTGTTAATATAATTGAGCGTAGTCACGGGATGTTGCACAGCTTGGTAGTGCACCTGGTTTGGGACCAGGGGGTCGCAGGTTCGAATCCTGTCATCCCGACCATTGTGGCGGGATAGCTTAGTTGGTTAGAGCGTTCGGTTCATACCCGGAAGGTCGTGAGTTCGACTCTCACTCCCGCTACCATTTAAACGAAAGGCTAAGGACCCTTAGCTCAGTTGGTCAGAGCGGTCGGCTCATAACCGATTGGTCATAGGTTCGAGTCCTATAGGGTCCACCATTAAATACTATGGAGGAATACCCAAGCGGTTGAAGGGTCCGGTCTTGAAAACCGGTAGGTCGGGAAACCGGCGCCTGGGTTCGAATCCCAGTTCCTCCGCCATCTTAATATCGCGAGGTAGAGCAGTCCGGTAGCTCGTCGGGCTCATAACCCGGAGGTCGTTGGTTCAAATCCTTCCCTCGCAACCATGGATCCGTAGCTCAGTTGGTAGAGCAGAGGACTGAA
>JAFUCG010000040.1 GCA_017459795.1 Erysipelotrichaceae bacterium
GCTTCTTTGATACAGCTGGTTACATACCGTTTGCTGGAACAGGGGTATTGAAGGTCAATTTGTGTGTGATTCAGGAGCATGAAAATGACGCAGAAGAAACCATACACACACAAATGTCGCAATCGGAGAAGCATCGGGAACTGCATCCACACTTTTGCCGGGATCCAGCTTCGGGCAGAGTGCGACCGTCAGATGAGGAAGCTTCGGGCGGAATATGGCGCTGATTATGAGCAGCCTACGGCAGTTCCGATGCTGACAGACGGATACAACCTTCCCGCGAAGAAGGTGGTGCATATCGTCGGCCCCATCGTACAGGGAAGGCTCACAAAAGACCTGGAGAAGGATCTGGCCGATTGCTATAAGAACACGTTGGACCTCTGTCTGGAAAATGAACTAAAGAGCGTTGCCTTCTGCTGTATCTCCACCGGAGTGTTCCACTTCCCTAACAAACGTGCTGCGGAAATCGCAGTGAAGACAGTCACGGACTGGATGAAACAGCACCCGGCCGCCATGGAAAGAGTGATCTTCAATGTTTTTAAAGATGAGGACAAAGCATACTATGAAGCAGAATTACAATGAGCTCCCGAATGGATATCTGGAATCGATCAATAAAGGAATCAGTGCGGTCCGGCAATTCCGGGGCGGGATGACCATGGGAAAACTCTCCCGGGAGGAAGCTGTTGCCAAACTGAAAAAAGAGATCGAGACCGCCGATGCCATCGTGATCGGAGCAGGTGCGGGACTTTCCACGGCAGCCGGTTTCACTTACAGCGGCGAACGCTTTGAAAAGTATTTCGGGGACTTTGCCAGGAAGTACGGTATCCGGGATATGTATTCCGGCGGTTTCTATCCCTTCCCGGATGCAGAGACTCGCTGGGCCTGGTGGGCAAGGCATATTTATTACAATCGTTATGTACCGACACCAAAACCGGTCTATCAGGATCTGCTGAAGCTTCTGGAAAACAGGGATTACTTTGTGATCACGACCAACGTGGATCATCAGTTCCAGACGGCAGGCTTCGACAAAAAACGACTTTTCTATACGCAGGGCGACTATGGATTATTCCAGAGAGTGAACCCTGATATCCGGAAAACCTATGATAACGAAGAATGGGTCATGGCAGCCATGGAAGCGCAGGGCTTTGTGCGTGATTCGGAAAATGTCTTCCAGCCTCCGCAGGGCAGGTCTCTTCTTATGCGGATCCCGACGGAGCTGATCCCCAAATGTCCGGATGACGGATCGGACGTGACGATGAATCTTCGCGCGGATGACAGCTTTGTGGAAGATGAAGGCTGGCACAGGGCATCGGCTGCCTATTCCGATTTTTTGAGAAGACATGAAAACCTGCATGTGCTGTATCTGGAGATCGGCATCGGGATGAATACGCCGGTTATCGTGAAGTATCCTTTCTGGCAGATGACGAACGACAACCCGAAGGCTGTCTATGCCTGCCTGAATTACAATGAAGCTTACTGCCCGAAGCAGATCGAATCGCAGTCCATCTGCATAGACGGCGACAGCGGAGAGGTGATTGAACAGTTTTTGAAGATATATCATTGCCCAGAAGCCAAATCTGTTTCATGATTCTCGGCGAAACGGGTTGAATTTTACCCCTCCAAATCTCCGAATAAGTGAAGGGGCTATTTCCTTCAAGTATTCGAAAGGAGATGAAAAATGCAGAGTGTATTTATTGGAATGGAAGAAGTGAGAGAGACTCTCAATATTTCACAGGCAGAAGCGTATCGGGTAATCAAGCGGTTGAACGATGAACTTGCTGAAAAAGGCTATTTGATCGTTAGAGGAAGAACAAACAGAAAGTATTTGGAAGACCGACTCTATCATGTGACTCTTTCCACCCCTTTGTCGGCAGCCAAATAAAGGGATATACGCATATTATTCTCACATCCCCTGAAGCACAAAACTTCAGGGGATGTTGTTTTGTGTCAAGTGTGCAATTGTTCCCTAAAAAGTCAATTCGCACATTTGTTAAATGCTTCGCTTCTCGTTATACTCTCATTGTCAAAATCATTTTGTCGCAGGAGGTAACGCAATGACAAACAACATTTTTATGCGAGCCGAAGAGGTGCAGGCGTATCTGGGCGTATCACGCACCGAGTCTTACCGCATTATCAAAAGGCTGAACGAGGAACTGAAGGAAGGAGGTTACTTAGTGATTTCCGGACGTGTCAGCAGAAAGTATCTGGAAGAGAAAATCTATGGATCCTTTGACAGGCAAAATCAAAGGCTTCCTTGAGTTCTTTGGCATTTTTAGATACAGACATATCGTAGAATCCAGAAATCAAACTCCGAGCTGTCTTCCATGGTATATCTTATCAGCAAGAAAAAACCAGTACGGCAGATAGGGATCATTACAATGGTTTTATTCTACCCCAGTAAGGATTTCTGTGTGCACAAGGATGGCAGTTGAAGACTGGTATCAACGCAGTACCAATGCAGTACAAATGGCTTTGATAATACCCTTTTGATGGGATAAACAGTCCTGTTTATAGGGATAATAGATAGAAAAACGAGGCGTATATAGCGCCATTCACGCTCAATGCAGAGAGTGGGAGTAAGATCAGCCGTTATTGGTTTTAATGTTAATTAACAGCTGATTATTCAGGATTGATACATCAACCTTACCGTCATATATGAAAGATACATTCCGGCACATTGCTTCTTCAAAGTCATGATCCTTTCGGGATAAGATGCCTGATAATCCATGATCCTTAAAGAACAGGAAGGTATCAGCGTATTGGTAGGCTAAGGATGGATCATGAATGCTCATGATGACCTTTCTGTCATTATTCATAATGTAATTCTTCAATGTGGAAAGGAAACGGTGCTGCTTGAGATAATCAAGTGAGTTTACCGGCTCATCCATAATAAGAATATCGCTGTTCTGGAAAATGGTTCTGGCTAAGTATGCCATGCGTCTTTGACCGCTGCTTAGACGGTTGATATCTGAATGTTCCAGATCACTGATATCAAGATTTAAGAGAATATCCGCAGCCTGTCTGCGGTCTTTTTCTTTTGGCCCTGAGAAAATGTTCTGACGGTTCATGGCGCCCATGCAGATGAAGTCACTTACTGTCATTGAAAGTGCACTGTCCATTTCCTGAGGAACATAGGAAAGAAGTTTTGAACGTGCATTTTCACTTATCTTATGAATGTCCTTACCGTTTATTAGTATTTCGCCATTATCCGGCTTTAATAATCCTAGCATCAGTTTGATTAAAGTGGTCTTACCTTCGCCGTTCAGCCCTAAAAGGGCAGCCATGGAAAAATCATTCAGTTGAAATGACAGATCATTGAAAACAGGTTGGTTCTTATAGGAAAAAGAAAGGTTTCTGACTTCTATCATTTTCGGTTACCTCTTTCTGCTATGAAATATATCGTGAGCACTAATGCCCCAGCTATTGAGGTGATAATGCTTACGGGGATCTCAGACATGGTTAAGGTACGGGCTAAGGTATCTGATAGTAAAAGAATTGCCCCGCCAACTGGCATTGAAAGAAGCAATGTTTCTTCAAATGGCGAATGAAATATCAATGTAACTATATGTGGGGTAAGTAAGCCGATCCAGGAAACAATGCCGCTTACGGAAACCGCGGCGGCTGTTAATAAGGTTGCCAGACTTATTGCCAGAGTATTCAAAGCTGAAACATTGACGCCTAAGGTATGAGCTTCATCTTCATTTAGAAGCAGTACTTTAAAACGGTGTCTGAATAAAATGACAATTATTAATGCTGGTATGACTATTAAGGCAACCGTCAGTAACTTAGCCCTGTTGGCTAAGGAGAATGAACCCATTAACCAGTAGTCTATTACGGCTAATTGAGTTGTCGGGTCAGCCAGATATTTAAAAGCCATGATGGCGGAATTAGCCAGGGCTCCGGTAATTATTCCGGAAAGTAGCAGGCTTATGTTTCTGTTCTTGCCAATTAATCTGGAAAGTAGCAGAGAGAAACAGACTGCCAGTATGCCGCCGGTAAAGGAGAATATCTGACGTAATACGATATTGTCATGGAAATAGAGAATGGCGATGATGGCGCCAATGGAAGCCCCACCGCTTACTCCCAAGGTATCTGGGGAAACCAAGGCATTATGAAAGGTGCTCTGGTAAAGATAACCTGAAGTAGCCAAGGCCATGCCGCATAACATTACCTCCACACTTCTTACCAGACGGATGTTGTAAAAGATGTTCTCTGACATTTCCCCGCTGTGTTCTCCCATGATAATTGATATTATGTCACCCATGGAAAGTTCATACCGTCCTGAAATAAGTGATATGATCAGGATGATGAGAAGTAACAGGCAGGAAAAAAGCAGTTTTCTAGAGATCTTCTGCCGTGATTTCGATGCCATAGTAAGTCTTATAGAATTTTATTGCCTCATTAATATATAAGTCGCTTGCGACTTTATCAGGATGTAAGATTGATGCCATCCAGTATAAACCAAGTACTGAAGAAGGCTGTGGGTAATCCCAGGCTTCAATGGCTGAAGGTATGATATAAACCTGAAAATTCTTAATAGCCTTTAAGTCCTTTAAGCTTTCTTCATTCATTAAATCTTCAATTGTATAGTCAGCGTAGTTAACCATGAAAATGTAATCAGGGTCCCAGGCTAATAACTGTTCAACGGAAACATCTGTCCAGCTGCTGCCTTTAAGAGCATCGCTGACACACTTGCCGCCGGCTGTTTCAATCATCTGCTTCTGATACATGTCCTTGCCGCAGGTACGTAACCATGAGGCCTGTCCGGCAATGTATACACTTGGCTTTTCAGAGGATTCAGTTGATGAAGCTACTTCCTTTAAGATACTTTCGTAATAGCTTACTAACTGATCAGCTGCGCTTCTAACACCGCAGACATCACCGATGATCTGTAACAGTTCGTTGAAGTTTTCATAGCTTTCCGGATCAACTACGATGCTGTTGATGTCCATGTCACTTAAGGTGTCAGCGGCATCTTTCTGTTTCTTTGGTAAGAATACAACGTCAGGTTCCAATGCTGCGATGGCTTCAATGTTTATTTCCTTGCCTGAACCTACACCAGGTAAGTCAAGGAATTCCTTGGCAGCCAGCTTATATAACTGACGTGAATTGGCTTTCATTTCAATGCCCACAATGCGATCCTTTAAGCCCAGTGTCAACATTGATGCTGTAACAAGATAATAAGTGGAAACGACTTTTTCAGCCGGCTTTTCCAAAGTAACGGTACGGCCGATCTGATCAACGATTTCAATCTTCTCATCTTTTTGTTCTGGAGTATCCGGTGTTTTGCTTGAACAGCCTACGGTGCTGAACAACATTAGCACAGACAGTAACATTA
>JAFUCG010000041.1 GCA_017459795.1 Erysipelotrichaceae bacterium
AAAGTTCACAGAGTGGCTCTCAGCCATGTTGCCAGACGTTTAGTTCGTATTATTTTCTCTCTGGAGAAACATAATTCTGATTTTGATTTTGATAAGATGAGGTAGCCATCTTATCTCAATCTGTTTTAAACTTCCTGCTTTCTCAGGCTTTTTTGTCGTGCCTTTCTCTTTTCCTTTCTTTTCAGGCTTGATTTCTAATAGTTAATCACCTCACACAAACTTTCTTTCCTTAAGGATCTTGTACATCTCACTAGCCAGGTTACCGTCCTTAATGATTTCCTTTTCACTCTTCTTATCAGGATTGAAGATCTTTTCTACCTGAGTAGGAGAACCCTTTAAGCCATAGTGAGTTTCATCCTTATCCTGTAAGTCATCAAAGGTGATGATCCTGATGTGTTCTGCACAGTCACCATATTGCAGCTTTCTTTTAAAGGAAGGAAGTCTAGGTGTATTAACTTCCCCGTCAACACATAAAAGACACGGGGTCTTGATCTTAGCTGTAACGATCTTATTATCCAGGTTGGATACATACCTAATGCGATCCTCATCAATATCTACATCTCTGACGTTGGCTGCGTGAGGCACCTTCAAGTGTTCAGCCAGTTCACTGCCAACCTGAGCCGTATCGCCATCAGTGGTCTGCTTGCCACACAGTATGACATCAAAATCACCTAGTGCCAGTATGCCGCTGCATAAGGTGTATGAAGTTGCCAATACGTCTGCCCCACCGAACTTTCTGTCACTGATGAGCACACCGCCATCAGCTCCCATGTAAATGGCTTCCCTTATTACTTCAAGAGCACTGTTAGGGCCCATTGAAACAACATTCAGTGTTCCGCCATGCTTATCTTTCAGTTTAAAACCCAGTTCCAGTGCATACAGGTCATATGGATTCATTTTCGCAGCTACACCGTCTCTGATCAATGTGCCGGTAACCGGATCAACATTAACGTTAGTTGTTCCAGGTACCTGCTTAATACAGACAATAATATTCATAAAACCTCCAAAATTATTATTTGTACGATCTCTTTAGTTCATTATACAACAAATGTCACAAGCCGATTATCCTCAATATGAAAAGATTATGGAACAATGAACCTTTCTGTCGATCATACCCGACAAAAACCGCCTTAAACTGTCGATTACAGTCGACAACTTTCCAAACCAGGCATTTTTACATACCCTTAACAAGCGATTTACTGGATATCATTATCCTATTCCCTTATAATCTTTTAAGAAAAGGCAGGACCATAGTATGAGTACAACACAGACCAGGAATTACAGCACTAAGGAATTACTTAAGAGATATTCACCATACCTGCTTAAGTATAAGGGAATGTTGATATTTGATTTGTTCTGTGCTTCCATGACCACCTTATGTGACATTGCCTTGCCAAAAATCATGAGCTTCTTAACCAATTCGGCGATGAACAGTCCTGAATTACTGACAGTATCAACCATTGTTAAGTTGGCTGCCCTCTATGCCGTTTTAAGAATGATTGATGCCGTTGCCTATTTCTACATGAGTTCTCAAGGTCACATCATGGGTGTATACATTGAAACTGACATGCGCAGAGATGCCTTTGAACATCTGGAAAGTTTGTCTGACAGTTACTTTGCCAATACAAAGATCGGTCAGATAATGGGCCGTATCTCAAATGACCTGTTTGATGTCACGGAATTCTCACACCACTGTCCGGAAGAATTCTTCATAGCCTTCATCAAGATACTTGTTTCATTCATCATTTTGTGTCAGTCAAACATCCTGTTAACAGTGATCATCTTTGCCTGTGTACCGTTAATGATCATCGTATCACTGAAGCTTAACCACCGCTTCAAGGTAGCCACAAAGTCACAGCGTGTCCAGATTGGCGAACTGAACTCTCAGGTAGAAGATTCATTATTAGGTGAAAAGGTAGTAAAGGCATTCGGTGCTGAAGAATATGAACTTGAAAAGTTTGAAAAAGGCAATCAGAAATTCAAGGAAGTAAAGAAGGAACGTTACTATGCCATGGCCAACTATAACATGTCCACCAGACTGTTTGACGGCTTAATGTACTTTGTTACGATCATTGCCGGAGGCTTGTTCCTGGTTAAGAACATCATTAATGCCGGTGACTTAGTTGCCTACATTCTCTATGTTCAGACCCTTATCGCAACGATCAGAAGAATCGTTGAATTTGGTGAGCAGTTCCAGTCAGGTGTAACCGGCATTGAAAGATTCCTGGAGATCCTTGATACACCAATAGACATTAAGGATAAGGAAGGCGCTGTTGATCTGGTCGTAAAAGGCGGCAATATCAGATTTGAGAACGTAACCTTTGAATATCCGGATGACCATAATACCGTATTAACCAATCTTAATCTGGAAATCAAGCCGGGAGAAAATCTGGCACTTGTTGGCGAAAGCGGTGGTGGTAAGACAACCCTTTCATCATTAATTCCAAGATTCTATGACATCAAGGAAGGCAACATCTACATTGATGACCAGAACATCAAGGATGTCACGATAAAGAGTTTAAGAAACAACATCGGCATTGTTCAGCAGGATGTTTACCTGTTCTCAGGTACAGTCAGAGAAAACATTGCCTATGGTAAGTTAGGCGCTACTGATGAAGAAATCAGACAGGCAGCCATATTAGCCGGTGCCGATCAGTTCATCAATGAACTTAAGGACGGTTATGATTCCTACGTAGGTGAAAGAGGAGTCAAGTTATCAGGCGGACAGAAACAGAGAATCGCCATTGCCAGAGTATTCCTTAAAAACCCTAAGATACTGTTGCTTGATGAAGCAACCAGTGCCCTGGATAATGAAAGCGAATTATTGATTGAAAGAAGCCTGGAAAAACTGTCAGAAGGCAGAACAACCTTAACCATTGCCCACAGACTTACAACCATTAAAAACGCGGACAGAATCATTGTCTTAGGTAAGAATGGCATTGAGGAAGAAGGCAATCACGAAACCTTACTTAATAATAAGGGAACCTATTACCGTTTGTGGAACGGCATAACAGAAGAGTAAACACCGGATCAACCGGTGTTTTTTCATGATTTGGTCTTTTCTTCCCACTTTTGCCAGCGTGGATCCTGCTGCATCTCATTCTTAACTCTTTCCTGTTGGCTGACACTCCACCAAGGCCAGACATCAGGCAGTTCCTTCTTAATAAGTGGGTCATTTAATTCTGCCGGATCAATTGAAACATACTTTACCAGTTCAGAAGAGTGTTCATGTTTCTTCATTTCAGCTGTCTTCATGTAACCCTCTGCAAGATCCAACGCCTCATCAAGCGCAACAAAGGCCTCATCTCTTTCTTCAGCCAGCCATAGGTAATATGAACGTAACATACTTACATGAGAAAGCAGTCTGCCATATTTACCATAGTCCTGCATTGGACAGATGATCTCAAACATATTCATTGCTCTTTTCAACAGGTCAGCCGCTTCATTTGCCTTCATGTTTCCATCAGACCAGACAATGCTCTGTATCAGTTCTATGGACTTATTAACAGTTTCCAACAAGGCTTCCTGACTGGCTCTTACTGCTTCTTTTCCATCATGTGCGTTAATGACAAGTAATTGTCTTGATATGCCTAAATCTACTGATTCATTGGCTAAGGCAATAGCCTTTTCAGATTCTCCCATGTTTCTGTACAGCTGGGATAATTCAACCAGCACCTTTGACTTGTCTTTCATGTCAGTTACTGAAGACAGAACCTTTTCATAGAGTCTTATGGCTTCCTGCCATTCACTGTATTTCCTGTGCCTTTCAATATCATAGACATCAAATCCTTCATCATCCTTTAAGTGATATTCGCCATGTCTGACGTAACCGGCATTGTACAGTACTGAAGCTAACTCAATTGTGAGCCTCTCATTACCGGGAAACTCTACCAAGGCACTTCTGGCGAGTTTAATGCATTCATCAATGTTTACATCAACACCATTGTTCTGCCTGTTCATTCCCCTGATCATATTAATCAGATTTTCCAGTCTCACGGCTCTTTCATTGTCATAGCCAAACAGTTCATCAATTGATGTATTGAAGTAATTGGCAATTGAAGGCAACAGTTCCATGTCCGGGTAACAGATTCCCTTTTCCCAACGTGAAACAGCCTGACCTGTTACGCCTAATTCATTAGCCAGCTCTTCCTGTGTACGACCATCCCTCTGTCTTAACCTTTTAATTCTTTCCCCTAAGTCAATCATAACTATCCTCATTTCTTCCACCGGTGTAACTAAATTCTAAATCACCATTATTTCTTAATCCATCATCAATCAGTTGTTTGTTTTTCAATCGTTTGTTTAGAACACAAAAAGAGGATCAGATGATCCTCCTGCACTTAATATTTAAGTATGTCTAATCGTCCATGTCTTCGTAAGCGGCCAGACCTTTTTTAGCCTCAACCTTCTGGTCGCCATGCTTAACCTGGGTCATTGTCACAAATGACAGTAAGACAAATACAGCCGCATAAATGAATAATACCTTATAAGATATTAATCTCATCAGTGTCCCTGCGAGAATAGGGGTAACGATCTGAGCAGACATGCTGGCGGTGTAATAATAACCTGTAAACTTGCCAATGTCAGAACCCTTACACATTTCAACAACCATTGGTAATGAGTTAACATTAATGGCTGCCCATGCCAGACCAACTAAGGCAAAACAGACATACATGATTGCGTTGATTGTCTTAAAAGTGCTTGTTAATATGAAACCCATTAAGAACATAGTTGCCAGTAAGATGATGCCACCCATGATTGTCTTTCTTCTGCCAATCTTGGAAGCGATGTTACCGATAGGAATATAGGAAACAATTGCGCCAGCGGTAGCTACCAGTAAACATGTACTGGCACCACCTAAGCCCTGACCCATGACAACTGATACATAGGTTGTAAACCAGGTAGTTACGGCATTATAGCCAATAAACCACAAGGCAATTGAAGCAAGCAGGAATCCTAATGATCTCTTTACATCAGCTGGAAGTTTTTCGTTTCCGCTGCCGTCATCTTCAGCCAGATTCCATTCCGGATGTTCTTCTTCCAGCTTCTTATTCTCTGCTACAAGCTTTGGCTCCTTAATGATAAGGAACAGCAAACCAACAGCCACAAACATGATGGCAGAAACAACGGTAAACAGGATCTGGTAATTTACATGTTCAACTCCCACCGTCTTTGAGTTTGGATAAAGCACAGCAGCTACACCAAGGTAAATGATGCCGCCAACAGCGCCCATCAGATTAATGATGGCATTTGCCTTGGAACGTAATGGCTTAGGTGTTACATCAGGCATTAAGGCAACAGCCGGTGAACGGTAGGTTCCCATTGCGATCAGTAATAAACCCAAGGTAATGACGAATGATATCATCTTAAATGTTGAAGGTTCCTTAAAATATGAATTATCCAGAAATGGCAGAATATTCATTAATATGATTGCGCATCCTGTACCAAATAGAATGAACGGCATTCTCTTACCGATCTTGCTCTCTGCTCTGTCACTTAGTGAGCCAAAGAAAGGAAGAAGGAATAAGGCGAGTATGTTATCGGCTGCCATGATAGTTCCTGAATAGGTCTCATTCAGATGGAAGGTATTAGTCAGAATGAGCGGAATGATATTATCATACATCTGCCAGAATGCACAGATTGAAAGAAATGCCAATCCGACGATAAAGGTGTTCTTGTAATTCAATTTCATAATACTATCTCCTATAATATATACATTAGTTAATTAGTTATATGCGTAACTAAATATTTATGTTGCTATTATGTATACTGATTTAGCCTGTCTGCAAATCTTTATTTCCAGAAAGCCAATCAATTATATTGATATGTTTAATACCATTTCTTGACATATCAATAGGATCTAAAGACATAACATACTTAGGACAGTGTTCTCTTATTTTATCAAACGCACCAAATTCTCGATTAACAACCTCTTCTGATGCCAGTAAATATGCAACCTGAATGAGACACCGCTCAGATCCTTTTACTGCCACAAAATCTATTTCTCCATTCCTAAATTTTCCATAATAGACTTCATAACCCCTAACCAGCAATTCCATGAAAACAATGTTTTCCAAAGCAAAACTTGGGTCTGTATTTATTGTATTTGTAAATGAAGATCTTATTCCTGTTGAAATACAGTAATACTTTTCCGTACCATTAAGAATTCTTTTCCCGGTTAAATCATATGATTGGCATCCTACAGTAATAAAACTCTCTCTCAAGTACTCTGCATAATTAAGGACCGTCCTGACACGCGACTCCTTTTCTTCCTTTTTTAAAGGACCATACAAACATGAAACTATCGAAGAGGCAGAAAATGATCTCCCAGAAGTAGCCATAATATATGAAGCTACTTTTGAGAATGCATTTCTATCTATTTTTTTGTGTATGCCAAAAACATCTTTTTCTATTATGGACTCAACGACATTCTCATGGTATCTGTGAATTTCCTGTTCATTCAACTCCAGAAACCTTTGTGGCATCCCGCCCCATTTAAGATAGTCATCAAAACTATGCATATCTATATCTATATTATTAATAGATTTAAACTCACATGACTCACGATAAGAAAATGGATATACGATAAACTCCTTTGCTCTGCCAGTTAATCTGTCTTGTAATTTACCATGCAGTAATTTTGAATTGGAACCCGTTATAAACAAAGAGCAGTTATAAGAAACTCTTACAGAAGCGATTGCAATTTCAAACTTGCTGATATGTTGTACTTCATCAATGAAAATGTAATATTTATTTTCGTCTCTGATGTCTTTATGCAGTCTTTTCTCCAATGATTTTCTGTTTATTATTCCTTCTCCGGACTCTCCTTCAAGGTCATACAATAGAATATGATCATCAGCAACCCCATTATTTTTAATTTCATCAATTATCTGCCTCAGTATTACAGACTTACCCGACCTTCTTATTCCGGTAATAACCTTAATATAATCAGATTCATAGTACGGTCTGATTTTTTTTAGATATTGTTCTCTTTTAATTATATTCATACTTAAATTATAATGTTTTTCGTTCCGATTTCAACAAATATGTATATTTCGGAACGAAGAATCCTGTTTTTAGGTTTTTAATAGTTTATTGTTTTATCTCTCTGCCTTCCTAAGAGTGAATTTCTTTCTGTTTATCAACATCATAGCCTCTTCAAATGTCCCGGCACCCTTATTGGCCCCGACACACTTCAGTATTGCGGCTGACTGAGCACTGCCTAACACGGCTGAGGAATACAGATCATACCCTCTTAACCATGCTGCCACAAACCCAGCTATGAACGCATCACCTGCACCTGTTGTGTCAACAACATCGCCTTCAAGTAAAGTTCCTACATGATGCTTATTCTTAAAATCAGTAACAACTACCCCCTTCTCGCCTAACTTAATGCCCAATACCTTTAATGGATACTTGGAGAAGAATCTGATTATTTCATCAACATCTTCACTTCCAGCGTATATCCTAGCTTCCTGATAGCTTGGAATGAATACATCACAGTTCTGTAAGGCTGTTTCAATGTTCTTCATCCAGTTACCGTTACGGTCATATGAAGCATCAAGAGAAGTTGTCAAACCCAAATCATGAGCTCTTTTAAATAGCTTACCCAAAGGTTCACCATCAATGCTTCTCAATACATTGGCACTGGCAAAGTGCAGATGGGAAGAATTTCTCAATACTTCATCACTTACCATTTCTTCCGTAAAGTATGCGTTGGTATTGTCAGGAACACGGATGATGTGTCTGTCACCTTTTTTATCAATAAGCAATACCGGGGAAGCTGTAGGATGCTCATCGGAATAAGTCACATTATCCGTATTTACCCCAGCACTATTCAGATCATCAATGATTGCCTGACCGGCACTGTCCTTGCCAATGCAGGCACACAAAGTTACCTTCATGCCTAACTTGGCCAGATTAATTGCCCCATTAACGGCATCCCCGCCGCTTGCGCCAATATAGCTTTCACACACAATGCCATCCTGGCTCATCAGATCTTCATCTATTCCACTTAACAAGGTATCCCAGGTTGCGATACCCGCTACTGTTACATCATACTGCTTATTGTTCATAACCTACCTCTTTCTCTTATACTATACCATTAAGCCGAAAGAAAACATCCGGGAAATTTCCCGGATGCATCATTTTATTTAATTATGCCAGATACTTGTTCAGATCAGCCAATATCTGCTTTTCTGCTTCAGTAGCACCTGCTTCATCCTTGGCACTTACTGAGATGTAGAATTTCAGTTTTGGTTCAGTACCGCTAGGTCTTACAACAACTGAGCTGTTGCCTTCCAGGATGAACTTTAATACGTCTGCGCTTGGTAAGCCATTGAAGCCAGGCTTGAAGTCCTGTAATTCAAGAACCTTCTTACCGCCGAACTGTTCAGCACCTTCTCTGAACTTAGCCATGATGTCCTGCATCTTCTTGAAGCCGCTTGAACCTTCAAATTCATTAGAATATGTAACGTTCTTGCAGAAGCCGAACTTAGCGAAGATTTCATCTAACTTATCCAGTAAGCTGATGCCTCTGGTCTTATAGAATGCGAACATTTCACAGATTAAGAAACTTGCGACAACGGCATCCTTATCTCTGGCGTGTGTACCTGCCAGATAACCGTAGCTTTCTTCGAAACCGAAGATGAAGTTGTGCTTCTTGCCCTGCTGTTCAAGTTTCAGGATCTGTTCACCAATGAACTTGAAGCCTGTTAAAACGTTAATGGTCTTAACGCCATAGCTTTCAGCGATTCTGTCAGCTAAGTCCATTGAAACGATAGACTTAACCAATACAGGTTCTTCAGGCATCTTGCCTAAGGCTGTTCTTCTTTCACAGATGTAATTCAACAGTAATAAGCCTGCCTGGTTACCTGTGATAAGCTGGTATTCGCCGTTCTTATTCTTAACAGCCATGCCAACTCTGTCAGCGTCTGGGTCAGTAGCCAGTAATAAGTCTGCGTTATATCTTGCAGCATATTCCATGCCAAGAGCCATGGCTTCCTTGATTTCTGGGTTTGGATATGGACAGGTTGGGAAGTTTCCATCCGGGAACTGCTGTTCCTTAACAACGGTAATATTGGTATAACCTGTTTCCTTTAAGATTCTGGTTACAGGAATCAGACCTGTACCGTTTAATGGTGAATAAACGATGGCAACGTTCTTATCGATTTCAGCATCGCCTACTAGTGACTGAGTCTTAACTGCTTCTAAGAAGTTAGTTAACATTGAATCGTCAATGTATTCGATGATGCCGCTCTTCAAGCCTTCTTCGAAGTCAAGCTGCTTAACATCCTTGAATGTATCTGTAGCTTCGATTTCAGCTAATACGGCGTTTGCGTATTCAGTTGTACACTGACAGCCATCTGGTCCATAAACCTTATAGCCATTGTACTTGCTAGGGTTGTGGCTGGCTGTAACCATTACACCGGCGCAGCAGTGTAATTCTCTGGTTGCGAATGAACACAGAGGAACCGGTTCAAGTTCCTTGTAAATGTAAACCTTGATGCCGTTAGCTGCCAATACACCGGCAGTAACCTTTGAGAATACATCGCTCTTGATACGTGAATCATAGGCGATTGCGGCTTTTCTTTCTTCTGCAGGGAAGTTCTTAACGATGTAGTTAGCCAGACCCTGAGAAGCCTTGGCAACTGTGTAGATGTTCATGCGGTTGGTACCGGCTGCGATAACACCTCTTAATCCGGCTGTGCCGAATTCCAGATCACGGTAGAATGCATCTTCCTTTTCAGCATCTGTCATTTTCAGAAGCTGTTCGCGGATTTCTTCATCCTTAACGTTTTCCAGCCAATTATTATAGTATTCCTGATATCTTTCCATGTTTTTCCTCTCTACTTTTTATAAGCAAAAAAAGGAAGAGTTAACTCTTCCTATTTTGATTGTACTACTCAATAACCTTCTGAGCTCTTAAGGTTTCAACGATTGTGTTCAATGCGTTTTCTTCGTCGTCACCGTCACAAGCTAATGTAATTTCTGACTGAGTAGGAATGCCTAATGACATAACACCCATGATTGACTTCATATCAACTGTACGTCCCTTGAATGAAACTGTAACTTTGCACTTGCACTTGCTGGCTGCGTTTACTGCTACTGTTGCTGGACGAGCATGTAAGCCTACTGGATCAATTACTACTACCTGAATATCTTTCATTATTAAAAACCTCCATTATTTCTAAGAGTATTTTATATCAATTTGTTAGCGTTTTCAACATTTTAAATATTATATAGATATATGTACAAATACTCTTTAAGGCAAATATCTTGTTTTAATAATATGCTATAATTGAGATGTTCGAGGAATGTAAAATGGCTGATAAAAAAGGTAATTCAAAAGCACTGATAATTGTACTGGCTGTATTGCTTGTACTTGGGGGCATAGGCGGTGCAGCTTACTACTTCTATCAGAAGGATGCTCCAAAAAGGGAACTTGCCGCTCTTGGCTATAATGAGCAGCAGATCACTGTCATCATGAACAGTAAACTTGCGGATGAAGTCATCGAAAACAGTCCAAGTGAATTATTCAGCTACGCATTAAGTGACAGTATTAAAAATATCAGTCATACTGATTTCTATCTCATTGCCGACAGTAAGAGAACGCAGAACCTGAGTGTTAAGGAGCATTTTGACATTCTTAAGAAGATGCTTGAAAGCGGTTATGACAGTGCTGACTGCCATACCCTCATTGAAAATCTGTCCCTGGAAGAACTTAACAGCCTGCTGAGAATGGAAAAACCGGCAAATCTGGAGGTGTTTACTGAAGGCGTTGCCCATGGTTTTGACATCAATGACAGCCTGAAACTTTCAGAAGGCAACAGCGAACTGGCTAAGATGATCTTTGATGGGGCAATTGATTTTGAGCTGGTAAGACCGCTATTGGATAAACAGTACAGCGCTGATGATATACTTTCTCTGATAAAGAATCTGTCTGAAGAGGATTATCTGTTTATTCTCAACATGAAATACATACCTGAACTGGCGCAGCTTTCATCAATGGAAAACTTTGACATGAATCTTTTGCCAAGATATCTCATGTCATTAAGAAGTAACCGTTCAGACATCAATGACGTGGTAAACTGGGTAAACAATGACAATGATTACATTCCGGCCAGTGAAATAGACTATTCAGCGATGTATCATGATGAAACGATACCTGACGACTACATGAGCTATACAGCCTGCATTAACAAGCAGTATGCATTACCGGCTGATTATGTACCGTCAGATCTGGAACAGCTGCCCTATGGCTATCATGTATTAGACCATCCAATGAGACATGTTGCGGCTAATGCCTTTGTGAACATGTCAGACGGCTCTGTAGTTGCCGGTTACGAAAGAATACTGGCCCAGAGCAATTACCGTTCATATGATCATCAGAAATCTCTGTATGACATGTATGTTGAACAGGATGGCGTTAAAGGTGCAGATACCTACTCCGCAAGACCCGGACATTCTGAACATCAGACCGGATTAGTCACAGATATTGGAACTGGTTCTCTGGATATGTTATACTTGGAGAACTACAGCGGTTACCAATGGCTGTTGGAAAATGCCCACAAATATGGCTTTATTCAGCGTTACCCTGAAGGAAAGGAATACATAACAGGCTATGAATATGAACCATGGCATTTCCGTTACGTTGGTGTTGAAAGTGCTACATTGATGTACGAACATAACTGGACTCTTGATGAATATTCACTGCTGTTTAATTAAGAAAACATGAAAACATTTATTAAATATCTTTTGGCATCATTACTTGTAATGGGCGGTGTATTTGCCGCAATGTACTTTTTACTGTTACCTTCACAGCTTAACAGTTATACCTACACAGCTGATCAGATAGCTCTTATCAGAAAAAACAACATGGTTTATGACTTTGTAAGAGCAGGCAAATCAACCTTAATGAGCACTGCTCTCAACAACGACGCAAAGAACATTGAAAGAACCGACTTATACCTTGTCAGGGATACAGACCTGCCTGAAAATGTTGATTACGAACATTTATATACCGTAATGAGTACCCTTTCTGAAAAAGGTTATGACAATGAACAGGTAATGAAACTCATCAAGAGCGCTACTCTTGATGAACTGCAAATCTTACTGGACAGTCCATTACCTGTAAACATGGATGTACTTTACACTGCCTTGGACAAGAAGTTCCCGGTTGTTCAGGCCTATCAGCTTTCCAACATGGACAGAGATTTGTCATCTCTGATCATGAATGATGGTACTGATTATTCAACAACCGTAAAGTTAAACAACATGGGCTACAGCGTTGAAGACATCAAGGCCCTGAATAAGTTAGGTAATACCGAACTGAACATGGTTACCGTAATGAAATACCTGGCAGACTTACCAGCCCTGGTTTCCAATGAAAGCTTTGACATGAAGTTATTGCCAAGATACATCATGGCAATTGAAAATGAAGGTTATGAAGTAGAAGATGCCATTGTTTACGTAAATGACAATGAAGACTACATTGATGTAGAAGACATTGACATGTATGGCTTATACAGCGATGACTTCAGAACCGAAAACCCTGGCAGCTACACAGCCCTGGTAAACAAGAACCATTACCTGAACGCTGATTACGCTCCAACAGATCTCACTGAATTCTCACACGAAGAAATGAGAAATGATGTCGCAACAGCCTTGGGCAGTCTGTTTACCGCCTTAAATGAACAGAAATTTGAAACCATCATCGTTGATGTAGGATATGTAAGTTACAGCGAACAGGAAGAATTATTCAACAGATATCTGGAAATGTTCGAAGATGATGAAGAAAAGGCCCTGGAAAGAACACCATATGCCGGTTACAGTGAACATCAGACCGGCTTAGCCGTTGACTTCTATGTCAGAGGCGCAAATTTCGAAGACTACGAAGGTTACCAGTGGATGCTCGACAACATTCATAATTATGGCTTCATTCTCAGATATCCTGCCGGCAAGGAATTCTTAACCGGTTTCCCAAGTGAACCTAAGCATTTCCGTTTTGTCGGTGTTGAAGCAGCCAAGATCATGCATGATTATGAATGGACCTTGGAAGAATACAAGACAATATTTGAATAATACAGGGGACCAAAATCCCCTTTTTTAAAGGAAAAGCGCAATTCAACGATGCGTTGATAGGCAAAGGAATTCAACTGAAAGTACAATGGAATTAGTTCAACAGAAGGTTTATACCTTTTACTTTTTACTGCGTTTACACTGAAATCAGGAGGTAGGTCGAAATGGATAATAAGAGCACAGGCGATCTGATTAAGAAGTTAAGAACAGATAAGGGTTTGACCCAGCAACAGTTGGCTGACCGATTAAGTGTGACAACAGCTGCCGTATCAAAATGGGAAAGAGGCAAGGGATTCCCGGATGTTTCCTTACTGGAAGAGCTCGCTAATGAACTCGGTGTTTCCATTTCAGAACTTGTTAAAGGAAAAATGATGCAAGAAGAAGAAAGCAGTAACAATGATGAATTAATTAAAAAAGTAGTTAAAGAATCAGGCAGGCAGTATGGCAGTAAACTAAACTTTTTGAAAATCCCGCTAATCATAATTCTGGTAGTTGGAATCTGGTTTGTATGTGACCATGCCATAGTTGGAAGAACCATGGCGCCACAGATTATCAATTTTGAATTTGCAGATACAGAAAGGGTATACCTGCATGTATGGAATCCAAAATTACTCAAGCATAATTATCAGGGCTTGAAATCTGTACAGACAGAAGAAAAAGATCATACACTGTACATCAGATGTAAGTTCGTAGATTGGAGTCTCTTTTTCAGGCAAAATGAAAAAGCATTACAAGTTGAAACCGCTGGCGATCTTAATAAAATTGTTGTTTACGACATAAACAACAAAGAGATTACAATATATGAAAATGGTCTGACAATATCCCCACAGGCACGTGTTCTGGCTAGTGAACCACATGATGAAATGCTTATTCTTGAATACTGTACAGACAGTGACCTTGGTGACATGATTTCCCCTTTGGATTTAACCAATGACAATTCTGAAATTAATATCAGTAATGGTGTTTTACATATTAACATCAAAAAGGAGTTCACCATGGAACAGGGGCTGATAGAAACCAAATTAAGCAGATATTCAAGCATGGTTATGGCCATGTTAAAAGACTTAAAAGGAACAGAAATCACTTATCCTGATATTGACGGTAATACGCATTTATTTAGCTTTACCCGCCAGCAGGCAGAACAGTTTGTTGGAATTGGATTGTTCTGTGAATTCGAACCAACGCCATATCAGATACAGCGGCTTCTTAATGCATTGAATATTAAGAATCCTGCTTTGGGCAGTACACCTGAAATCAATGTCCGAATTCCCGTAAAAGAATAATCAATTATTTAGTTTATGTAACATTTAGGGACTCTACTGGTTCCTTTTTCTTTTTTAACTGCTATAATATTATTAAGGTAATAATAACCATAATCATGAATAGAAAGGAAGACAAGAATGGATATCAGAAAAACATATCTGGATCTGTTAAAACAGAAAATTGAATATGCCTACGATACCCAGCTGGACAAGATTCAGAAAGTTGCCACCATGTTTGGTGAATGCATGGATAATGGCGGTGTTGTTCAGTTGTTTGCGGTTAAGCATGGCATAGAATTCGCTAATGAACTAAACTACAGAGCTGGCGGCATTGCACCATTCCACAAGCAGCAGTTAGCTGACATGATGATCAGACACATGTGTACAAAGGATGAAGTCTATAAGACCGGTGAAATATACAACCGTCCGGAAGTATATGATCAGCTGACTTCTCTTTATGAACTTGATGACAGAGACATGTACGTACTGGTAAGTGAAAGAGGCAATGAACCTCTGGTACTTGAATATGCTAAGAGAGCCAAGGCCAAAGGTCAGAAGATCGTAGCTGTAGTAAACATGAAATACTACGAAAAGTATGGCGGCACATTACTGGACTATGCCGATGAATATCTCGACATGCAGTCAGAATGTCCTGACTTGGCAGTAGACATTGACGGTGTAAAAGCCGGCCAGATTGGAACAACCGTAACCAACATCATTGCTCAGATGTTGACGGCTGAACTTTACAAGTACTTCATTGAAAAGCATGGCTCAGCTCCTGTATTATTATCAGCCAACATCAAGGGTGCAGACGTTCATAACAACGGTCTGACAGACCCTTATGGAAAGAGGGTGCACTAATTAATGGTAGATGCTAAAAGATTTAAGGATGAGATCCTGACTTTACTGGATCATCTGTACGAAAGTCAGAAAGATACCATGGAAGAAACAGCCCAGTTAATGGCCAAGTGCATTGAAAATGACGGAGTAGTTCACGTATTTGGCAGCGGTCACAGTGTTGGTCTGGCAATTGACATTTCCTTAAGAGAAGGAAGTTTAGCTCCTGTTCACATCATTGAAAATGCTGATGCGGTAGTATTGGGAACATTTACTTTAGAAGAATTCACCGATAAGGTTAATAAGTTTGAAAGAAGACAGGGTGTTGCTCAGTACTTCTATAACCTTTATGATATCAGAGAAAATGACATCTTCTTTGTCATATCCAATTCAGGCATTAACGGTGTCGGCATTGACTTCGCTTCATTAGCCAGAGAAAACGGACATAAGGTAATTGTCATCACCAGCATGATCCATACCCTGGCTGAAGATTCAAGACATCCAAGCGGCAAGAAACTGTACCAGTTAGGTGATGTCGTTATTGATAACTGCGGACCTCATGGCGATGCCTTATTACCGACAAACGGCATTGAAAAGGTATGTTCAGTATCTTCAATCTGTAATAATGCCATTGCTCAGATGTGTGCCGTAAGAGCCATTGAAATCATGAAACAGGATGGTTATGAACCTCCGGTATTAAATGGCGACGAAGAACACGATAAGGCATTAAAGGAAAAATATAAAGGTAGAATATAGTAACAAAATGACACAACGGTCAAATAGTTGTGCCATTTTATACTATATGAGTTAAAATATAGATAAGTAAAAACAAATACACTAATAATAAAAGGAGGAAATATGAAAAAGATTTTTGTATTGTTATTGTCTTTGTTAATGGTCTTCTCATTCACTGCCTGTGGCAACGGCGGCGGTGGAGAACAGAAGGTCGATGAAGGAGACACAGTAGTAGTCTACACTTCATCAGCACAGGAAGTTCTGGATGTTTTGGAACCAGCATTCGAAAAGGCTACAGGCCTGGATGTAGAATTCATTTCAATGGCTTCTGCAGAAGGTTATGCAAGACTGGTTGCTGAAAAAGATGACCCACAGGCTGACGTATATCAGTGTGGTGGCTTAGCTGAAATCTTAACAGATACTTCATTATTCCAGGAATATGTTTCACCTCATAACAGTGAACTACCTGCAATATACCAGAACAACTACGGCTATTGTGCAACAAACAGCGGTTCTACACATGTAATTTTCTATAATACTGACTTATGTCCAATCGAAATTAAGAGCTACGCTGACTTATTGGATCCAAGATTAAAAGGTCACATCGCAATCGCTGACCCATTAAAGTCTAACAGTGCTTACTATCATATCGAAACAATGTTAGTTGACATGGGCAAGGATCCAGCAAACTGCTCAATTGATGATCAGGGCTGGGATTATGTTACAAAGTTCTTAGAACAGCTGGATGGCAAGTTCGTTAACTCTTCATCTGTTACATACAAGGGCGTTGAATCCGGTGAATACTGGGTTGGCTGTTCTTGGGATACAGGCGTTATGAGCTACTTAGCTGACTTAAAGGAAGCTGGTAAGGGCGACAACGTTAAGGTTGTATTACCTGCTGAAGGCGTTATCACAAAGTTAGGCGGACCTGGCTTAATCGCTAACTGTAAGCATCCTAACAATGGTAAGGCATACTTAGACTATGTTACTTCTAAGGAATGGGCAGAAATCGCTGTTACAATTCCTGGACAGGTAGTTCTGATGGATGTTCCTGGTAACACATACTATGATGTATTAGGCTTCACAGATCAGACCAAGACATGGGATTGCTCATCATACTGGACAAGCCAGAACAAGGCTGCCATCGTTGATAAGTTACAGACGATCATCGAACAGATCGGTGTAAAGGCATTACCAAAAGAATAATTAAATCTATAATCTGACTGAACTGGAGTAGATAAACTCTACTCCAGTTTTTAATAATTTAACTAGAACAGAGGTGCAAAATATGAGTGTTACGATTAATATTGAACATGCTCGAAAGGTATACGATAAGGATAACGTTGTTATTCCTGATTTAAGTGCCCAGATCCAGCCGGGTGAGTTCTTTACCCTGTTAGGACCTTCAGGATGTGGTAAGACCACACTATTAAGAATGATTGCCGGATTCAATACCATTGAAGGCGGCGAAATTAAATTTGGCGATAAGGTAATAAATAATTTACCACCATATAAAAGAAACATCGGCATGGTTTTCCAGAACTACGCCGTATTCCCACACATGACAACCAGGGAAAATGTTGCCTTTGGCTTAAAGGAACACAAGGTAAGAGAACCAGAATTATCCAAGCGTGTTGATGACATGCTGAAGATGGTTCAGATCGAAGAACTGGCAGACCGTATTCCAAGTAACATGAGCGGCGGCCAGCAGCAGCGTATTGCCTTAGCCAGAGCCATTGTCATTAACCCTGATGTACTGTTAATGGATGAACCGTTGAGTAACCTTGACGCAAAGTTAAGAGTTGAAATGAGAAGTGTCATCCGTCACATCCAGCAACAGGCCGGCATTACTACTGTTTATGTAACTCATGACCAGGAAGAAGCTTTGGCCATTTCTGACAGAATTGCCGTAATGAACAAGGGTGTCATCCAGCAGTTGGATACACCGGTAAATATTTACCGTCATCCTAGCAACCTGTTTGTCGCAACCTTCATGGGCCTGACCAATGTTGTTGATGTTGATTTAAATGACAAGTTAGCTACCTTAACCGGTTCAGACTACAGTGTAAGATTTGATAAGATCAGAGATGAATGCGCCAATGGCAAGGCCAAGTTATGTGTCAGACCAAATGACTTCAGATTTGAAGACAGCGGTCTTAAGGGTGAAGTAATTGAAAGAGTATTCTTCGGAACGATAATGGATTATACCGTCAAGACAGATGCCGGTGAAATGCGAGTTACCGGCAGCGTTAACGACAAGCTCCATAACGTCGGTGATACAGTTTACTTAAGAATAGAAAGTGATGTAGTTAACTTATTCAGCAACGATGAAAACGGCATGAGCCTGATGCAGGAGTAAGCTTATGAGAAGAAAAAGAACCAGAGAATTTACAACCTGGAACCTGTTAACGGTAGTCTGCTTCTCATTCTTCGCCTTCTTCTTCCTGTACCCGCTGTTTAAGATGATCATTGGCGGTATCTACAGTGACGGCAAGTTCAACTTTACATCATATGCCAAGTTCTTTACCAGCAGATACTACATGAGTGCCGTAGCTAACTCATTCAAGATCGCCTTGATGAGTACGACATTATCAATAATCACAGGTACGACATTTGCCATGATCATGCGTCACTTCAAGATCAAAGGCAAGAAGCTGATAGACATACTGTTACTTGTAAGTACCATTACCCCACCATTCTTAGGTGGTTACAGCTGGATCTTATTAGGCGGACGTGTTGGTTACGTTACAAAGTTCCTGAATAATCTGTTTGGTGTTCAGTTACCTGGAATATATGGATACTGGGGCATTGTATTTACCTTCGTAGTAAGTTCAACAGCCACCATGTACATGTACATTTCCGGGGCCTTGAAGAATCTGGACAGTTCACTTGTTGAAGCAGCTGAAAACCTGGGCTGTACCGGTTTAAGAAAGATCTGGAAGATCTATCTTCCGCTTATCTTACCGACGATCCTGTCAACTGCCTTATTAAGCTTCATGAGAGCGTTCGCAGACTTCGGTACCGCTGAATTAATTGGTGAAGGTTATCATGTATTAGGCGGTCTGATCTATTCATCTTACTTAGGTGAAGTATACAGAGACAGCGCCATGGCCAGTGCCCTGTCATCAATAACCTTATTCTTTACAGCCATGATCTTCATGCTGCAGAGATATGTCGCAACCAGAAAGAATGTAGAAATGAGTTCATTACATCCAATTGAACAGAAACCGGCCAAGGGCATTAAGGGTTTCCTTGCTCATGCCTACATTTACTTCATGACCACATTAACGGTATTACCTATTCTGACTGTTACCTATAACTCATTCCAGAAAACAGCCGGCCAGGTATTCGTTGACGGTCAGTATTCATTGGACAGCTATGCAAAGGCCTTTGACAGAATGGGCAAGGCAATCGGCAGAACCTACATCTTCGGTTTGTGTGCCCTGGCTTTGATCTTAATAATCGGTATCGTTACTTCTTACGCTAACGTAAGACACAGAAGCGTAATTACCAAGACCGTTGATACATTAACCTTCTTCCCGTTCATCGTACCGGGAGCTGTATTAGGTATCGCTACGATATTGGCCTTCAACGGTAAGCCATTCTATCTGACAGGCACATACATTATCATCATCGCCATCTGGGTAATTAGAAGACTGCCGTACACGATTCGTTCTTCTACGGCGGTATTACATCAGATTGGCCCGTCAGTAGAAGAAGCAGCCCAGTCACTTGGTGCCAATGGCATGCACACCTTCTTCAAGGTAACCCTGCCGGTAATGTTTGCCGGTATCTTACCGGGAGCACTACTAAGCTGGGTATCATGTATTACGGAATTATCAAGTTCTCTGTTTGTCTACACAAACAAGAACATGACAATGTCCATTGCCATTTATACGCAGATCCTCAAAGGCAACATGGGCATAGCCAGTGCCATGAGTACGATCTTACTGTTATCGGCGGCCTTAGTCTTAGGCATACTGTTTACTGCCTCCAAAGGCAAGCTGGATTTCAGCTTATAAAAGCACTAAAGGAAGAGATCAGCATCCAATGTCATTAAGTTAAGTTAGATTAACTAGGGAGAGTCAAGTGAAACACTTGGCCTTCTTTTTTTCTGCAGAAAAAACAAAAAAATGATGAAAAAGTGTTGACAAAAATCCAAAAATCGGGCGCTCCGTTTCACTCCGCG
>JAFUCG010000042.1 GCA_017459795.1 Erysipelotrichaceae bacterium
AACAAATTTTATGAGTTCTTCGTCAACTTCCTGTTCCACCCAGGGACTGTCACTTCTTTTCTGGCAGACACGTTCAGTTCTTCCTTCTATACAGGTGTTAGTATCATAATCAAGGAATATTACAGTATCTGAAGCTTTTATCCTTGTCTCATAAGTACGACTATAATTACCGTCAATTATCCAATTTTCCTCTTTTAAAAGCCTGTTCAGTTTATAATCAAATTCTTCTCTGGATATATGTGATCCATCAGGCTTCCACCATATATTGTCCAGATGATGAAGAGGAAGAGCAAGAAGACTATGAAGTTTCCTGGCAAAAGTGCTTTTACCACTGCCAGGCGGGCCAATAACGATTATTCTATGTATCTCTTTTTTATAATTAAACGTCATAATTATCACTGTTATTCATTCTTAATTTCATTATATGACACTGTATTCATCAGAAGCAATCGCATTGACAATTATTGCCAGAAGCATTAATATGTATAGGGTAGGGGGGTATATTATGAAACAATATATCGTAACCGGAATGAGTTGTGCTGCCTGTCAGGCAAGAGTAGAAAAAGCCGTAAGCGGACTTGATGGAGTAACATCATGTGCCGTTTCCTTATTAACCAATTCAATGGCTGTTGAAGGTGATGTTACCGATAAGGAAATCATAGCCGCTGTTGAAAACGCTGGCTATGGCGCCAAGAGAAAGGGTGCCTCAACCAAGACAAATAACAGTATTGCCGAACAGGAAGAAGCACTGGCAGATCATGAAACACCGGTATTAAAGAGAAGACTGATATTATCAGTATTCTTCTTGATTGTATTAATGTACATTTCCATGGGCCATACCATGTGGAATTTCCCATTGCCGTCATTTTTGACAAGTAATCATGTAATACTGGCCTTAGTAGAAATGATACTGGCCAGTATCGTAATGTTAATAAACTATAAGTTCTTTACCAGTGGCTTTAAGAGTCTGTTTCATGGTTCACCAAATATGGACACTCTTGTTGCATTAGGGTCAATGGCTTCCTATGTTTACAGTTTTGCCGAACTGTTTTTAATGGTAGATGCCTTAGGCAAGGGTGATCATGAATCAATAATGAAATACTACCATAATCTGTATTTTGAATCAGCTGCCATGATCGTTGCATTAATTACCGTTGGCAAGATGCTGGAAGCCATGAGCAAGGGCAAGACCACCAATGCCTTAAAGGGCTTAATGAAACTTGCGCCAAAAACTGCCGTACTGGAAATTAACGGCCAGTATGAAGAAGTAGACATAGAAACAGTACAGATAGGGGACATCTTCGTAGTAAAACCTGGCGAAAACATTCCTGTTGACGGAGTGATCATCGATGGCACTACATCCGTCAATGAAGCCGCTTTAACAGGTGAATCAATACCGGTTGATAAGACAGTCAATGATAAGGTTTCAGCCGCTACGATCAACCAGGAAGGCTTCATAAAGGCCAGAGCAACCAGAGTAGGTGAAGATACTACCTTATCACAGATCATCCAGATGGTTTCTGATGCCGCAAGCACCAAGGCTAAGATTGCCAGAATCGCAGATACGGTCAGCGGTTACTTTGTACCGGCAGTAATAGGAATAAGTGTACTGACTTTAATTGGCTGGTTAATTGCCGGTAAGAGCTTTACCTTTGCGATTGCCAGAGCCATATCAGTATTGGTAATTTCCTGTCCATGTGCCTTAGGCTTGGCAACACCGGTAGCCATCATGGTCGGTAATGGTGTAGGCGCTAAAAACGGTATTCTGTATAAGAATGCCATAGCCCAGGAAGAAGCTGGTAAGGTAGACATCGTAATATTGGATAAGACAGGTACAATTACCGAAGGAAAACCTTCTGTAACTGATGTAGTTAGTTATCTTGATTCAGAAGATGAACTGATAAAGATAGCCGGTGAATTGGAACAGAAATCCGAACATCCGTTAGCCAAGGCCATTATGGAATATGTCTCAAGTAAAAACATAAAGTTGGATGACATTGATAACTTCAAGGCCTTGCCGGGTAATGGCTTAAGTGCTGAAAAGAATAATGTTAAATATTATGCCGGAAATAAGAAATACATATCCAGTCAATTAAGGATCTCTAATGAAGCTGATAATGAAATCAGCAGACTGGCTTCAGAAGGAAAGACACCGTTACTGTTCAGTGATGATAAGAAGTTATTGGGTATCATCGCCGTTGCTGATACGATCAAGGAAGATTCAACCGAGGCCATCAGACAGTTAAAGAACATGGGCATTCATACGGTAATGTTGACAGGAGATAATGTCTTAACTGCCAAGGCAATCGCAGAGAAGGCTGAAGTCAATGAATTCATTGCGTCTGTATTACCTGACGGCAAGGAAGCAATAGTCAGAGAATACCAGAAGCAGGGTAAGACAGCGATGGTTGGCGATGGCATAAATGATGCCCCAGCCTTGACCAGAGCCGATCTGGGCATTGCCATTGGGGCAGGAAGTGACATTGCTATTGATGCCGCAGACATCGTCTTAATGAAATCCAGATTGTCTGATGTACCGGCATTAATAAGATTGTCAAAGGCAACATTAAGAAACATTCATCAGAATCTCTTCTGGGCATTCTTCTATAACGTAATTTGCATACCATTAGCTATTGGCTTATATCAGAGCCTCTTCCACTGGAACTGGGAAATGAACCCGATGATTGGAGCTGCAGCGATGAGTTTATCAAGCTTTACGG
>JAFUCG010000043.1 GCA_017459795.1 Erysipelotrichaceae bacterium
AAAAAGGCCGTTGACGGCCAGTAACAGTTGAAAACACATAGTGACTTCGACGTTGGCGAAGAACGGCTTAAGACGTTGGTGAGGTAGACATGAGGCTTATAGCCTCAGTACAAACCACCCGTTTTACGGGTGGTTATGATTATCGGGTATAGTGTATAATAGTTTCAGGAGATTGTTTTTATGAATAAGAGACCAATAGTAATAGATTGTGATCCGGGTGTAGATGACGCCCTGGCGATCGTTTTGGCTAATGCCTGTCCTGAATTAGAGGTAAAGGCCATTAATCCTGTAGCCGGTAATGTACCGTATTCCAGTACCAGTGAAAATACATTAAGACTGGTAGACTATCTGGGAATGGATTGCCGGGTTGGCAAGGGTGCCGATAAGCCTTTGTTATTGGAGCGTTTTACAGCCGGCAAGGTACATGGTTTGGATGGCTTAGGCGGCTATGTATTACCTAAGGGACCAAAGGACTTTGATGAAAAGAATGCCTGGGATGTATTATATGAAGAAGCCGTAAAGGCCAAGGGTGAACTGGAATTAATCATCTTAGGACCTTGTACCAATGTGGCCATTGCCTTAAAGGCCTATCCTGAATTGGAGAACCTGATCAAGAGTGTTACCTTAATGGCCGGCACAAGAGGAAAGGGCAATACCAACCTGTTCGCCGAATTCAACGTCAGAGTTGACCCGCACGCTACTCAGATCGTCCTGGACAGTAAGATAAAGGAAAAATACATGTGCGGTCTGGACGGTAACTTAACCGTTGCCCTAACAAGAGAAGAGGGCGATGATATTTTCGGTGTGGAATCAAGAATAACTGAATTTACCGATTACATTGCCAAGTTCATTGACCGCCGTAACAAGTCCATGTGGAACTTAACGGTAAATAATATCAATGACTTATGTGCCATGGCCTGCATGATTGATCCTTCCATTGCCGAATATAAGGAAGTCAACTGTCACATTGAATGCTTCAACATGGAATCAATCGGTCAGACCGTGATCAGTGAAGAAGGAGAAAAGAATCTTCACTATCTGATTAAGGCTGATAAGGAAAGATACATGGACATGCTTAGAGAAATGATGAGGTATTACAAGTGAAACATTACGCTTTCAGATCAACTTATGGAACGGACTTAAGAAAGGGAATAGAAGACTATTGCCTCAATAAGGGAATAAAGGCAGCTGCCATAGTGACCTGTGTCGGCTGCGTATATAAGGCCAGACTGCGTCTGGCAGACGGCAAGACCGTTGAAGACTTTGACGAACACTATGAAATAGTTTCTCTTACCGGAACGATCTCCAGAAACGGTTCACACATGCACATATCTCTGGCTGATGATTGCGGCAAGGTAATAGGCGGTCATCTGGTTTATGGTAACTTCATCAACACCACCGCAGAGGTCGTTTTAGAGGCCCTGGACGATGAATATGAGTTTACCAGAGAATATGACGAAGCTACCGGTTATGATGAGCTGGTAGTCACCAAAAGGGCATTGTTTATTAGTCAATGATGTGAGACCAAAACAGGGCTAAAAAATAAAGCATAATGCTAGAATGAAATAACCATGTTATTGACCATTAATTCCTGCCGTTTCTGGATAGGTGTAAGCCAGCCGAGAACAGCCATAGGAATAT
>JAFUCG010000044.1 GCA_017459795.1 Erysipelotrichaceae bacterium
AAAGCCTTGCAGAATAAGGGGATCCTGGTAAGTTCACATATTAAGAATCTTAATGGCATTGAAGATGCTGATTTTGACTGGGATAAGATAATTGAAGAAATGCTGGATTTAAACGACAGGGAATTTGCGGTTATTGATGAGGAAAAGGGTAGCCAGATGATTGAAAGAATCAAGGCAGCCAGAGAAGAGCAGGATTCCGTTGGCGGCATCTTGGAGACAGTTGTCTATGGGGTACCGGCAGGAACAGGAGAACCTTTATTTACATCCATCGAATCAGAAATCTCTCAGGCCATGTTCTCAATTGGCGCAATAAAGGGTATCCAGTTTGGTAAGGGCTTTGATTTTGCGACCATGAAGGGTTCTGAGGCCAATGATCCTTTCTATGTAGAAGATGATATGATCTTTACCAGAACCAATAACAATGGCGGTATTAACGGCGGCATTTCCAATGGCATGCCGATCGTTTTCCAGACTGTTGTAAAACCAACACCTTCAATTGGTAAGGTTCAACAGACCGTTAACTTTGAAACAATGGAAAATGTTGAAATAAAGATAAATGGCAGACATGACCCGGCAATCATTCATCGTGCCAGAACAGTCGTTGACTGTATGACTGCTTTCGTCATGGCTGACTTATTAGTACAGCGTTACGGTAACAGGTGGTTAATATGAAACTAGGATTAATTGGTAACCCGTTAGGTCATAGCTGGTCACCACAGATTCATAATTTTCTCATCAATGAAGATTATGAACTGTGGCCATTAGAAGAAAGTCAGTTGGATGATTTCTTTAAGAAAAGGGAATTTGACGGCATAAACGTTACGATTCCCTATAAGAAGACAGTCATCAGCTATCTGGATGAAATTGATGACGTGGCTGAAAGGATGCAGGCAGTTAACTGCATCGTAAATGAAAATGACAGACTAAAGGGCTACAATACCGATTACATTGGCTTAAAGGACATGTTACTGAAGCATGAAGTTAGTCCTGAAAATGGTACTGTTGCCATTTTGGGAACTGGTGGAGCCAGTAAGGCGGCAGTTGAAGTATGTAACCAGCTTAACTGGAAATACCAGCTGGTAAGCCGTAATAAGGCAGAAGGGTGCATCAGCTATGATGAACTGTATCAAAGTGAGGAACAGTTTACTGTCATCATTAATGCCACACCGGTTGGAATGTTTCCTAATGTTGAAGAGACACCGGTAAACATCAGTAGATTTACCAGGTTAAGCCATGTCGTAGACATAGTGGCTAACCCGGTAACTACCAGATTAATGTTTGAAGCTAAGATAAATGGCATCAACACCTTAGGCGGCTTGGAAATGTTAGTCAGTCAGGCTAAGGCAGCTGATGAATTATTTACAGGAAATGAATATCCTGATTTCTTAGTCGATGAGTGTGTTGAACACCTTTTAAGGGAAAGAAGAAACATTGTCTTAATTGGCATGCCTTCCAGCGGAAAGAGTACTGTTGGTAAGAAACTGGCTAAGGAAATGAACAGAAAGTACATTGACATGGACAGGGAAATAGTAAACCGCATCGGCATGAGCATTGCGGATTACTTTGCCAGATATGGCGAACAGGCTTTCCGTGATGTGGAATCACAGGTATGTCAAGATCTTAGAAATAAGATGGGATTAGTCATCGCAACCGGTGGCGGGGTCATAAAAAGAGAGGAAAACATGCTGAATCTGTCCTATAATGGATACATTGTATGGCTGGACCGCTATGTTGGTAACTTAGTTGCCACTAAGAGCAGACCGCTGTCACAGAACAGGGATGACATCTATAAACTGTATTACGAAAGAAAAGACCTCTATCTGAAATACAGTGATGCCAGAATTAAGAATAACGGCAGGTTTTATTACGCTGCCGAAAGGATTAGAAGATTATTGGGGGAATAGAGCATGATTATTACATTAAAGAGAGCTACACCGCAGGCTGAAGTCGATCGTCTTACTGATTTATTTGAAAATCAGGGTTTGAAAGTAAACCTCAGTTTTGGTGAATACTATACGATCATGGGCCTGGTTGGTGATACGACCAAGATCTATGAACATGACATCGAAGCTAATGAATGGGTTGAAAATGTTCACCGTGTTCAGGCTCCTTATAAACTGGCAAACCGTGAATTCCACCCGGAAGATACGATTGTATATGTCGGTAATACCCCAATAGGAGCAGGTCAGAAACTGGCCATCATGGCTGGGCCTTGTTCAGTTGAATCTCTTGAAGGCATCTGCACCATCGCTGATGAAGTCAAGAAGGCCGGTGCCAACATCTTAAGAGGTGGGGCTTATAAGCCTAGAACTTCACCTTACTCTTTCCAGGGTTTAGGCTATGAAGGAATCTTAGACATGGTAGAAGCCAAAAACAGAACCGGCATGCCAATCGTAACGGAAATAATGAGTGAAACGCACATTGATGAATTCATGGAAAATGTTGATCTGGTTCAGATCGGGGCCAGAAACATGCAGAACTTTGACCTCTTGAAGGCAGTTGGCCATTTAAATAAGCCAATCCTGTTAAAGAGAGGAATGAGCGCAACAATTGATGAGTGGATCATGTCCGCTGAATACATCATGGCCCATGGCAATCCTAATGTCATTTTGTGCGAAAGAGGAATAAGAACATTTGAAAAGGCCACCAGATTCACCATGGATCTGGCTGTCATTCCAATCATAAAGAAGAAAACCCATCTTCCTATCATCATTGACCCATCTCATGCCACAGGAAGCTGGGAACTGATTGAACCTGTTGCCTTGGCTGCGGTTGCGGCTGGAGCAGATGGTTTGATTATTGAAGTACACGACCATCCTGAACAGGCTCTAAGTGATGGGGCCCAGTCTCTGAAGCCGGAGAAGTTCGCTGCTCTGGTTAAAAACTGTAAGAAAGTTGCTGAGGCTGTAGGAAGGAAAATCTGATGAAGGCCGTTATCGGGAGACTTCTTTCTGACGCGTCAGAAGTAAGGATACCGGCAAGTAAGTCAATTTCACACCGCGCCCTAATAGCGGCATCCTTAGCTGATGGCAAGTCCATCATTCATGACCTTGACATCAACAATGATACGGAAGCCACCATCAACTGTCTGAGGATGTTAGGGGCTGAAATAGAAGTAAATGGTAATGAAGTTACTGTCCAAGGAATAAAGGACTTTGACCATTATGATGGCAGTATCATTAACTGTAATGAGTCAGGCAGTACCTTACGTTTCATGATCCCGCTATTTACCATGAGCGATAAACTGTGTCAGTTTAGCGGTAAAGACAAGCTCATGCAAAGACCGCAGACAGTTTACGAACAGCTGTTTCCTGAATTTAAACTCGAAGATGACGTTCTAAAGGTAAAGGGAAAGCTTAATGGGGGAAACTATGAAATAAGAGGGGACATATCTTCGCAATTCATTACCGGCTTACTGTTTGTCTTGCCGCTAATGAATGAAGATTCAACAATTAAGGTGTTGGAGCCGTTTGAATCTGAATCATATGTCGACATGACGGTAAGTGTCTTAGGAAATGCCGGCATTGAAATTGAAAAGAAGGGCAGTAACATCCTTGTTAAGGGAAATCAGAAATACAGACCGTTTGAGATGACGGTTAATGGTGATGATTCACAGTCAGCTTTCTTTGCCTTACTGGCAGCCCTTAATAATAGTGAAGTAATGGTTCATGGCATGGATCATGACTCCTTGCAGGGTGATCACACAATAGTTGATATTGTCAGAAGTAGCGGTTGTGAAGTAAGGGAAATTAATGACGGTTATATCTTTAAGGGCAATAGCCTAAGACCTTTGGAAGTAAGCTTAAAAAACTGTCCTGACTTAGGACCGGCATTATTCGCTCTGGCTTCTAAGATAGAAGGAGAGTCACATTTCACAGATGTCAGAAGATTAAGAATAAAGGAATCTGACCGCATTGAGGCAATGAAGTCAGAACTTGAGAAGTTAGGCTGTAAGGTTACCTGTACAGAAAATGATGTCTGGATAACCGGCTCAGACATGTTAAAGGGCAATGTTACCTTGGAAGGTCATAATGACCACAGAATCGTAATGGCCTTAAGCGTATTAGCTACAGCCTGTAAAGACAGGGTAACGATTAATGGCATTGAAGCTGTTGAAAAGAGTTTTCCAGAGTTTTTTGAAGTATTGAAGAATATAAGGGTAGAGGTAGATATTTATGATTAGCAGAGCAAGCAAGATTACCATCATCGGTTTGGGATTACTTGGCGGCAGTTACGCCAAGGGTTTCTTCAATGCCGGTTATAAGGTTACAGGCATTGACATCAATCCTGATACGATTGAATATGCCAAGAGAATGCACTGGATCACTGAAGGCGGTTCAGATCCTTCATTAGCTGAAGGCAGTGACATTGTCATATCAGCTCTTTACCCAATGACTTTCGTCAACTGGATCAAGGAGAATCAGCATTACCTTAAGCCGGGCTCAATATTAAGTGATGTTACCGGCATTAAGAGAAAGGTAATTGATGAAATAAATGAAGTATTGAATCCTGAAATAGAATTCATTGCCTGTCATCCAATGGCAGGAAGAGAATACAAGGGCATTGCCTATGCGGACTGTAATCAGTTTGAACAGGCCAACTTCATCATTGTTCCTACCGAAAAGAACAGTGAAAGAGCCATTCAGACAGCCTATGACATTGCGAAAGTATTAAAGTTCAAGACCATTTCTGAACTGACACCTGATCAGCATGATAACATCATCGGCTTTGTTTCCCAGTTATGCCATGTCATTGCGATATCCTTGATGAACATCAGTGACAATCCGAAACTGGTTGACTATACCGGTGACAGTTTCCGTGATCTGACCAGAATCGCCAACATCAATGAAGACTTATGGCCGGAATTATTCATCTGTAATAAGGATAATCTGGTTAAGGAAGTTGATGACCTGATCAATCAGATGAATTATCTGAAGCAGCAGATCATTGATGAGAATGTTGATGAAATGAAGCGCCTGATGGTACAGGCAACTGCCAGAAGAAAGAGGTTCGGTAAACGCTAATGAAGATAATGGTATTAAACGGACCTAACCTTAACATGGTTGGCATCAGAGAAAAGGAGATCTATGGTGAAAGATCCTTTGACGGTCTCATCAGCTATATCAAGGAAGAAGCAAGTAAGAGAAACATTGTGGTGGATTGCCGCCAGTCAAATCACGAGGGCGATCTGGTAGACTGGATCCAGGAAGCTTACTTTGAAAAGTTTGACGGCATCATCATTAATCCGGGTGCCTATACTCATACCAGCATTGCCATCGCTGATGCCATCAAGGCAATTGCCCCAATCCCGGTCATTGAAGTACACATTTCTGACATCTCTTCCCGTGAAGAATTCAGAAAGATTTCCTACAGTGCTCCTTACTGTGTCGATCAGATCAAGGGACATGGCTTTGAAGGCTATATCATGGCTCTGGATGAACTTTTAAACAAATAAAAAAGCCGATGATTTACATCGACTTATCAAGTATTTCCTTCATGCGCTTGGCAAGACCGGCGCATTTTTCTTTACTTACACTGCAGATGGCAACTCTGATACCGCTTGAGAACTTAACGGTATAGATGTCTGCTTTGTTCAGATTTTCATAATATCTGTTCAGAAGATCCTTGTCTTCAATGTGAACAGTAATGAAGAAACCTTCAGAATATGGGTATAATGGCAAGCCGCATTCTTCAGCTTCCTTAATGAATATTTCACTTCTTTCTCTTAAGAGGTTAACGGCCTTTTTCTTTTCAGCCATGAATTCATCCTTATGTTCCTTTACCAGTTTTACGAAGCAGTCCATGAAGCCGTTATTGACGTTGCTCCAGAAGGCCCTGGCTGTTCTTAGGAAACTGTTATAGAAGTGATCAGCTGTTTCCTGCTTCTTAGCGAGGATGATGGCACTGCCGACACGCATGCCATAAGCGGTTAAGGTCTTTGAACAGCTGAAGGCAATTACTATTGCCACATTTTCAGAAATGTCGTTGAATGCGCTCATGTAGGCTGTTGCGTTGTCATAGTCCAGAGCATAGTCGAAATAAGCTATGTCATTTATGAGAGTGATCGGACCCTGTTTTGATAATTCATTTAAGAAGGCAATCAGTTCCTTCCACAACTCTGTTCCCATTGATAAACCGGTAGGGTTATGACAAGGGTCATTTATGATCAGGACAACTTTGCCCTGCTGGTCCATGAGCTTCTGACACTTTATCTTCATGTCGTTAATTGAAGCTTTGCCATCTTCAACTAGCTTGTATGTTTCAACCTTTAAGTCGAACTGACCGGCCATTACTCTGTAACTTCCCCAGGCAATGTCTGAAATCAGAATGGATTCATAACGGTTTGTGACATTGGCAATACTGGCAGATAAGGCACCTGTTCCACCAGGAGTAGCTACTACCTGATGAGGAATATGAATGTTATCCAAGCGGTTGACCCAGTTGAATACTGTTTCACAGAAATCGGCGTTACCCTGAATGCCACCGGCATATGATGCCTTGCGGCCATCAGGAATGGTGGCGTAGGTGTCATATACGGTATTGAAGGCGAGAATTTCGTTTTCTTCATTACGCATTGATCCGACTGTCGCATTTACGGTTCCTTTTGGGTTTCTGGCCATGGCTTCTCTGGCTAACTTGCCGGCGTTAAATCCATTGTCACTGTAGGTAGAGAAGTCTACGCCATAACGTAAGAATGCATCATCGTTACCGTTTTTCTCATCCTGGTATTTACGGGATAAGGTGAAAAGGTCTTTCTGAAAGTCCTGATAGTAAGGCTGCCATTTCTCTTCGACAAAAGGCAAATGCTTTTCAATGATCTTTCTTTCACGCTCAGGGTCACTTGTATTGATTCCGTTGAGTTTCTTATATTCCGCAACCTGCTCAACTGTAGCCATTCTTTCTTGGAATAGTTTAGTTAGCTGATCATCTATTTCATCTATTCTGTTACGTAATTCTTTCAGGTCACTCATCTGCTACTTCTCCTTCCCGCAATTTTTCTTATATATAGTATCAAATCAAAAGGACAATTGCACTAACAATTTGCCCGTAAAATCCCGCTTTCACTTTATTTGACAAAGAAAATGCATAAAAGTATCATTTTTGTGTAGGTGAACACAATGAGTGAATTTGATTATCGCAGTTACTTTTTAAATAATGTAGAAGGCTTGAGAAAACTCATTCAGATACCTTCAGTATTTGATGCTTCAGCTGTAACGGCAGAATTGCCGTTTGGTGAAAAACCGCATGAAGCATTAATGTTCATGAAGAAGGTATTTGAGGATGATGGTTTTAAGGTTACAAACTATGATGAGCAGGCCATAAGCGTTTCAATTGGTGAAGGCAAGGAAAGAATCGACATTGCCAGTCATGTTGACGTAGTTGATGTAGCTGATGGCTGGGGCAGGAACCCTTTTTCTGGCGACATGGATGATGAATTCATTTATGGCAGAGGTTCCCAGGACATGAAGGGTCCTGGCTGGCTGATCTATCTGGCTGTAAAGCTGATCAGAGATTCCGGCATTAAGCTCAATAAGGAAATCAGAATGGTTTACGGTTGCGATGAAGAGGTAATGATGAATGACATGAAGCATTATCTGTCACTTGTTGAAGCACCTTCATTTGCCTTTACTCCTGACGGCAGTTTCCCATTAGCCATTGGTGAAAAGGGAGCCCTGACCTGGACGATAAAACAGAAATATGAAGGCATAGTCAGTAACATGAAATGCGGCTATCAATATAATGTTGTACCGGATGTGGCTGAGTGTACTGTTAAGGCAGATAATATCAAGGATGTATTACTTTATTGTCTGGATAATCACATAAACGGTGAAGCAGAAATTACTGAAGAAGGCTTGAAAATACTCATTCATGGCAAGGCAGTTCATGCCTCTACTCCAGAATTGGGTCATAATGCCATAAATGATCTGCTGAATTTACTGAATGATGTCTATGGTGAAAAGCAGTTTGGAGAGCTATATGAGGGCTTCAAGGACTGTCATGGTAAGGGCAGTGAACTGGATTTTGATATTGAACCAATGGGTATGTTAACAGTTTCACTTGGCATATTGAACATAGAAGATGGCCAGCTGTTTGGCATGGTTGATTCAAGATATCCGTATGGGGTAACAAGTAAGACTCTGACTGAAAATCTGCAGAAGCATTTACCTTCATATGAAGTTGAGCTGATATATGATGATCCGCCAACACTTCAGGATGAAGATGACCCATATGTCATGGCATTACTAAAAGCTTATAATGATGTCAACAATTCCAATGAAAAGCCAATCATTTCCGGAGGAGTATCATATTCCAAGGTCTTTGGCCACTGTGTCTGTTTCGGACCGGTATTCCCATATGAGGAAAAAAGATTCCACAAGGTAAATGAAAAAATCTCCATTGACTCCTGTGCAAAGGCGTTGGAAATCTATCATAAGGCCATTTTAAACATTTTGAACATTTAAAGAAAAGTCGCTGACTTCTTTTTTAGTTCTTTAAGATGATTACTAACTCTTCCTTATCCTTCTTTAATAAGTCAAAACGTTTATTATCAACCACCCAGCGGTAGACATTGCCGGTATCATGGATGACATGGCTGGTGTTGGTGACTTCAATGACGAAAAGTTACAGTCAGTATTTAACGTAAACGTATTTGGCCCATTCTATGCAACAAGAAAGGCAGTCAATACATTCAAGGCTCAGGGCTCTAAGGGCTCAATCATACACATCGCATCTGAAGGCGCTTATAAGACATGCGCAGGCGTGGTTTACTGTGCCAGCAAGTCAGCTGTTGTAACATTATCTAGAAACACTGCTTACATGTACAAGGAAGAAGGAATCCGTTCTAACGCAATCATCGCAGGTGGTTTCGCAACTGAGATTTCTGCTTCAATGGGCATGCCTAACATGGAATACTATGGTAAGTTACAGGCTAATCTGGCAACTTCACCAGCACCTGGTGATCCAATTGAAATCGCCAGAGCAGTATTATTCTTAGCCAGCGATGAAGCAGGATACATTTCAGGCGCTGAACTGGCAGTTGATGGAGGATGGTGCGCAGCTTAATAAACTGCTAACTATATTCATGTCGGAGGGAACATCAGAGTCATGTCTGATGTTTTCTTTTGCATAAGAATTATCGATAAACGATAATTAATTATTGAAAATAATTAAAAGAATGTTATATTAAAGGTGTAAGGAGGTAATTCTCATGGATAATAGACAAACTACCATCAATAACATCAGAGCTACCAGTAATAAGGCTCAGAAGGTTTATAAGTGGTTTAAGATAATTTTCGCTGCATCCATTGCCATTCTGGTATGGGAAATAGCGAAAATAATGATGGTTGATTCAAAGGGATTCATCACGGCATTGTTGGAAGCTTTTGGCAGAGACAATACGATAACCTATGAAAGAATGACCTACCTTGAAAAGTTCATCTTCATCTATTTTGACAGGCAAGGTTTACTTGTTTATTCGGTAATCGCCATTGTGATCATGGCAGTACTTACCTTACTGACCTTTGGCCAGATCCAGAAGGTATTTAAGATAATTGCTGAAACGGAAAAACCATTCAATGAAGCCTGTTTAAAGGAATTAAGAAAAATGGTCATTTATGTAACGGTCAGAGAATTCCTTGGTTCAGCCATAAATGGTGTGTTAAGCGGCTTTGCCCTATACTGCATGTTAAAGATTTATGAATACGGTTGCCAGTTACAGGTAGAAAGTGACGATACGGTATAAGCACATGATAATAACAAGACTCGACAGAATCATGGCAGACAGAAAGATCGGTCTTAATGAACTGGCAGAGAAAGTTGGCATTACCAATGTCAATCTTTCCAAGTTAAAGACCGGTAAGGTCGTTGCCATCAGATTTTCAACGCTAAATGAAATATGTAAGGTTTTAAAGTGTCAGCCAGGCGACATCCTGGAATATGTAGAGGAGGGTGAGGAAAATGAAGAAAATATTGGTCTTGCTCTTTAGTTTACTGCTCTTAACAGGCTGCAACAAAAACCCTGGAAATGTCATAAATGAAAATGATGCCAGACTCTCTACAAGCATGAAGAACTTTTACTCTGAAGAATGTGTTGAATATGGAAAGGGTGAAAACTTTCAGGTAAAGGTATGTTCATTGGTAAAGGTAGAAAATGAATTACAGAATGTTTACCGTTATCAAATACTTGTTGCTCCGCTTACTGACGGTAAGAAGGCGATAAACGGCATCCAGATCGAACCTGAGCATCCTGAAGTATTTACTGCTACTTCCTCCAAAATCACCTACTGTGGAATAGGACAGGGCTACATGTGGCTGGCTTTACCAATGTGGGAGAAACTTGAATCATTTGAAGCATACCGTTTTGACTTCTGTTTTGATAATGTCAGTAACGAGTATGAAGAACAGATAAGAAAGTTAAATGGCTTTGACATGGATGAAATGATGCAGAACCTGACTGTTACCATTGGTTATAACCTTACTGATAAGGAAGTAATAAAGGTAAACATTGGGAAGATGCAGACTGTCAGCAGCATTGACGATGAATTAATGGAAAGAGATGACATCAGAAAAATATACAATCATCAGACTTCCGCAATTGAGATGATCAGACATCCTTTTGAAGGCGAATACAGCTATCCAATCAGTGCTGTTACCGACTATGAGGAAACCCCTGTTGAAACATTTGCCAAGGAACAAATAAGAGAACTTGGTCTGTATGATGAAAACAGTGTATTTGAGATAATGGAACATGTTGCCGGTCTCGATAACGATGCCCTGTATTGCCGCATAGCCAAGGATGAATTGCCGGAAAAGGCCAGTGAATCAATGTTTAAGGACGTATGGTATTACTATCCGGTATATAAGGATGGTGAAATGATCTTTGCCATAAAAGAGCATAACAGTGATTTTAGTGTAGTCAGTGACGAACAGATCCTTAACGGCTTACAAAAGGTACTGAGCGAGCATGGCAGTGTGGCAATTGTTGAACTTGATGGAAACACATATGTATTTAATAAGCCTATATTCAACGGCAGGGAATTCAGAAATGACTACTTCATGTTAAGTGGCGATGCTGATGAAAAGGCCATAAACAATAACATGGAAGTATTACGGAAAATAGCATCTTGGAGTGAGTTCCAGAACATTGATCTGACAAGGAGAACAAGACTTTACTAGGGGGTGGTAAATAGTGAAAAGAATATTGACGGTGCTGGTGTGCTTATTGTTAGTTGCAGGCTGTAATAAGAATTATGTACGTCTTGAAAAAGATGACCCAGAACTTCATCAGAGTTTGAAGAATTATTTTAGTGAAGACTTAGGAAATGAAACTGTTGGCCAGCATTTCAGAGGAAGCATTGCTTCTGTTGTCAGAATAAACTGGGAAGACAGGGCAACTTACCGTTATCAGATTCTACTGGCTCCTGTAAATGACGAAAATATTAAATACAGATCGATAACAGTTTCCTGTAACAGTGAACTGGATAAGTTTTATGACAAGCAGCCTGATTTGAATGGCTCCATGACCCCATGGCTTGGAAAGGACTTTGATTTCTTCGACATTTCCAGTCATGAGATGATTGAAGAAAAGAGTAAGCTTCCAGCCTGGATAATTGATGTTTCAGCGTTAGATTATTATGAACAGCAGGCTGAATTTGGCTACAGTGATGACGAGTTCAGTGAACTGATGAAAACCGTTCAGGTAAAAATCAAGTGGAATCTCTTTGACAGTGAAACACTTACTCTTACTTATGATGGCCAGGTTGAAACCGCAAATGATAATTGGAAACTGTTAGAAAAAAGAGAAGATATTGAAGCTATCATATATTATGAAGGCCCTTCACCATTTTGCGGGTATTATCAGAATGACATATATCCTGTATCAGATGTTAAATATGACTGTATCGGCATCAGGGTGAGAAAAGAACTGGCTAAATTATTCAGTGACAGTGCCAATAAGAATGATCTGTACTTTGGCAAGCAGAAGACATTCTACCCACAATCTCAGAAAGATGAGTTTAACCAGATGGTGATTGTGTCAACAGAATTTGGCTATCCGGTTTATGATGGTGAAAAGTGCATTGGCATGATGATTGCTCATGAGGACGGAAGCTTTGAATTTGTAGATAATTCTGAGTTTAATGCTGAAATAGATGAGGCAAACAGAACCCAGAAACCGTATGTACTGTTTTTTAACGATGGCTCTTACTACGGTTATTTCAGCAATGAGAAGGTTGTCAGACTGGCTGGTAAGGAGGCAGACCGTTATAAAACCTACCTCACACCGACATATGATTCGTTTATTGATAATCAAAGATATCGAATATTCTGGGATTGAACAAAACATCGAATTATTGACAACAGATGCATAAATAGGTTAATTTAATAAACAATAAAACAGTTTGATGTATAATGAAGTAAACATCGAACTGTTTTTTAGAAAGGATGACACATGCAGAATAACCACAGACTTAAATATCTTACATATACGGTTATGTTCATAGCGGTTAACTATGTGGCTTTTGCGTATGGTAAGATAAACATTCAGATTACTCCAGGTCAATCAACAGCCATTCACATTGCCAATGCGGTAGTTGTTCTTTCTAGCTGGCTGTTAGGCCCGGTATATGGTGGCTTGGCAGGGGCAGTTGGTCTGTCTCTGGCAGACTTAATGGACCCAAGATACATCACTTCAGCCCCAAAGACCTTCATCATGAAGTTTTTAATTGGCTTTATAGCCGGGATGGTTGCCCGTAAGCTGAAACTCAAGGAAAAGGATGATAAGAAGGAAATCATTAAGATATCT
>JAFUCG010000045.1 GCA_017459795.1 Erysipelotrichaceae bacterium
CTGGCGCTGATGAAAACGACCGGTATTTCCCTGCCCTGATTCTTAATGATTTCAAACAGGTCAAAACCGCTCTTTTCATCGAGCATTATGTCAAGCATCCACAAATGTACGTCATCATCGTAGACATGAGCTTCTGCCTCTTCATATGTATAGTATGAACGGACTTCGTAGCCTTCCTTTTCCAGATAGCTCTTCATCAGTTCATTCAAGTCTTTTTCGTCATCAACAATCGCTATAACTTTCTTCATGATATTATACCTGCCTTGTTCTGACTATATTCTATCACATAAAGTTATTGTTTTGATAACATTTCAAGGTACTGCTGAAACTGCATTTCATTGTATTCGCGGTTAAACGGTATCTCATTATCCGCATACATTTTCTTTATTACTTCCATGTACTTCTTTAAAATGCCGTCAATTTCCTTCGGGTACTTCATCTCCAATGAATGCAGTATGTATTCATTTTCATCCAGCAATACTATTTCTCCATCCGGGAAGATCTTGTAGTCAAGATCATAGTCAATGTACTTAACGCCTTCTTCATCATAGAGAACCGGTGAAGCAAGATTGCAATAATAGTAAATGCCGGTTTCTCTGAGCATGGCAATGACATTGAACCACTTATCGGTATAGAAGTAACAGATGGCAGGTTCTCTGGTATACCAATGATGACCGTCATCATCAACTACCCAGGTCTTATTGGTTACGATCACAAAATGGTTCTCATCACTTTCCAATACAAAACCCTGGTCCCAGTTTCTTCTGACGTGACCATCATGCTTAAAACTATAAATACTTACATAAGTTCCTGCCTTTGGATACATTTCTGCCTCTATTTATTAATGATTGGTTTCAGTTTTTCAAAAATCAGCGGTACGACAACCATGTCGATGACCATTACCGGAATAATGTATTCTGCATTATATCCTAATGATGCCCACAGTGGTGTTTCCCAGGCAACACAGCCGCTGAAAGTAGAGCATGCCAGTCTGATTAAGCTGGTAATAACGATACCACTGTAGAAGTATTTTGCATTTGGGAATAAGCTGGCAAAGCCATAAGCTGTATAGGCAAACAGATAGTCAAAGAACAGACTGATGACGCTGCCATAGAAGTTCATGGAGCCGGTAACATATAACAAACCATTAGCTACTAAGCCACAGATTGCCCCCTTCTTCCATCCTAAGTGATAAGAAGCCAGTAATAAGGCAATTGAGCTTAAATTGATTGAGCCTCCCTGTGGCATACGCCAGATGGTAACAAGGTCCAATACAACAAACATTGCGGCATATAATGCCATGTAAACTAAATCTCTGGTCTTACTATTTTTCATAAAAAAACACCTCCAATAGGCGTGGGCGGATCTCCCTACGCTAGCATAACCTAGATCAGGTACTAAGGGTAATTCTCAGCATAAGCACCCCTGTCCATACATTACAATTATATACTTGTGTTTCTTCTTGTCTAGCATAATAATTTTGTTTTCGTCTGAAAAATAATATACTATCAAGGTAAAATTTTAAATTCATATTCGGGTTTACAGGAAGTTAAACGAATAATACAATTCAAGCTACATAGATGTGTACCTGAGTATAAATACAAGGAGAGTGATAGGCCTCGGGGTCCCTTGACACGGCGTGAAGTGACAGAGA
>JAFUCG010000046.1 GCA_017459795.1 Erysipelotrichaceae bacterium
CTCTCTGTATTCTCTTGTCTTATTCTTATTGCCGGTGGCAATCATGATTTCCTTCATACTATACTTCCATAGGATACTTTCTTTCCAGATATTCAGCGGTGAAGTCTACGGCTTCAGCCAGCCTGAACAGCTTACAGTCACTGTGTCCTACCTTTCCTTCCCTGACCATATTATTTAATTCCATTTTCCTGCCAATTTCAACAAATTCATCTGAATCCAGGGCAAGATCAAGATATTTTACCCATTTGCGGTAGCCGTTTTCCTCAATTGCGCCACCTTGTAATATCACCTGACGGGCATTTGACCTGTATTCTCCCAAATGCATGGCCGTACAGCGGTCAAAGTCAACGCCCATTAAGAGAACGTAACTTGGTAACTGATACATCTGGCCTAACGGTGATTCTTCCGATAAGGCATAGTCAAGAGACTGTCTCTGGGTAATTAACTTACCATACTTACCATATGTAACAAAGGCACAGCTAGGATGATATGAGCGGTATGCGCCTGGTCTTCTATTTAGATTTTCAGCAATGGCACCCATGTTGAAGATGTCAGATTCATCAGGCTTAAAAGCCGGCATGCTTTCTCTGACCTTTTTCCACAAGCTTCTTTCAACCGGAGGATTTTCCCAGAATGAAGGTTCGGTATTCTCGCTGGCCTGTATCGGCATTACTACCGTACCATCAAAACCTACCGCATCAATCAGGGCATCTACTACCGTCTGGGCCCCACCGATGACATAGCCAAGAGAGCGCATTGAAGCATGGACTTCCAGAACCATTCCTTCAAGAACGCCCAGCTGTCTTAAGCCATTAACGATGTCAGTTTTTGTTACTACTTCTCTTACCAGTTCCTTATTGGATGAACTCATATTTCTCTAACCACCTTACCATTTCATCGTGATCTACGACACCTTCCTTCATGTCTACGCTTCTGCCTTCTAAGACAATGTAGATGGATGGAGTCAGATCAAGTTTATAAAAATAGTTATAAATGATATCCTTTACACCTTCTGATTCATAGTCATCAGCTGGAAAATAATAGAAAGTCAGTTCATTTTCATCTACCAGCTTTTGAACGATTGGATCAAACCTTTCACAAGATTCACAGGTTTCCGTACCGGCAAAAACGACAAAGGTCTCACCATTGTCAAACATTTCCTTTAATTTCTTTTCATTTACGGTAGTTATCTTACCCATCTTGCCGTTGTAATTGCGGTTATAGCCGCCATCACAGCCAGCTAGGAGAAGTAACATTACCATTAACACTGTCAGTATCTTTCTCATTTGTGCTCCTGTAAATCAAGCTTTGCCAGTCTGGCATTTTCCTTAACTTCCTTATAGTTATTTTCCAATAACTCACTGTTCATGTCCGGGTTGACGGTTTCCTGACTGCCTAAGGTTATGCGGCTTGAAGCCATCGCATAGAACAGGGAATCCAGGAATGATTTCTCATGATATTGACCATAGACGTAACCGGCCATGAAACTGTCGCCGGCACCGGTCGTACTTACCACTTCAGTAGGAATGTTCTCAATCAGATATGAATCTTCCCCATCAGAAGCTATTACGCCCTTTTCACCCATGGAAATGACAATGTTTTCTACCCCATGCTCTAAGAAATAACGCAGGTTTTCAATACAGCCGGAAATGCTGGTGCATTCTATGCCGGTCATGTGGGCTGCCTCAATGTGATTTGGTTTCAGGAAATAAAGATTTTCCAGAAACGGCATGATCTTAACTGCCTTGGTTGTTGAAATAGGATCAACAAAGACATTGTTGTGGCAGCTATTGATCAGCTTTGAAATCTGCTCTTCCGTCAGATTTGTATCTAATACAACCAGATCGTTATATTCACTGTTCTTCAATACCTTGCAGACTTCATCAACATCAAGATGCGACAATATCTCCATGTCGGATACCGCAACGTTCATTTCCCCATCAGGCTGAACGATTGCCACATACAGTGATGTAGCGTATTGGTCAAAATACTGACAATGATCCAGGTGCAGTTCACTTCTCAGACAATGATTTTTAACCTGTTTGCCAAATGCATCATTGCTCAAAGCAGTCACAAAATCAACGTAACAGCCCATCTTGGCCAAATTACAGGCAATGTTATGAGCAACACCGCCAAAAGAATAGGAAACATGTCCCGGATTGGAATCTGCCGGAACTATTTCATTAAATGAACGGGCCAACACATCAACGTTTGCCCCACCAACAACATATATCTTCTTCATAAACTACTTCCTTACCAGTAATGCATCAAATTCTCTGCTTAATTGATATTCCAGACGGGCAATCTCCTTGTCCGTCATTTCCCTCTCCTTGGCTGGATGGGTATTAACGGTACCTTCATGTACATCAACTATCTTGCCTTGCTGAACATAGAATATTGAAGGGACCCATAATACCGGCTTGTCATCTTCATATGTCACATATTCCTTGGCCAAGTCCAGTAACTTATCCAGACCTTCCGTATCAGAGGCGATCTCTTCACTCAGAGAATTAAGGTAATATACCTGCATTTCCTTATCATTAATGATCATGTCCAAAACAGGTAACAGCCCTTCACACCATGGACAGCCAACATGTGATAAGACAACGATGAACGTTTTCTTATCATCCATTAACTCAAACATTTTATTCAGATTCAGATAATGGAAGTTCTCTGTTTCCAGCCCATAGCCTGACATGTCCATTACTTCTGTCTCAGGCTGATCATATTCAACACTCTTATTTCCACAGCCTACCAAGATGAGCAGACTGAGTAAAATTACCATAAACTTTTTCATACTTCTATATTAACACAATTTGCTGTTTTTTATCATTTACCGTTGACAGAGTGCCCGAGTACCTCTATAATCATAATTGTAGTTAGCCATAGCTAACTATAGTCATACATTTGTCTTATTCTTTCCTTGTCGCTTTTGAACATAACAAAAGTAATGATAAATCCCACACTGGCATGTGGGATTTTATCGTTTATATGTCTTTCCTTATCTTTAAGCTCTTTTCTTCGCCATCTATGGTATAGACAATTAAATCGCCGCTCTTCTTATGGACTAAGTGAACATCCTTGGCGCTTTCTCTTAACTTAACGATTTCCTTGAATTCCTTTATCTTCTTTTCATCGTAGTTAGCCGGGTTGTCACTGGTTAATAATATGCCATCCATTAAGGCACCGACACTGTAAAGATATTTCTTTTCAGCCGCTGTTAACTCAATGTTGTCTTCTCTTAGGAAAAATACATCCGGATCATTGATCCAGGCTCTGTTATTCAACTGACGGCGATATAATGTATTATCAATTGAGTGACTTGTAGAAACTCTTTCCCTGTGGGCGTACTGCATGATCCTCTTGTCATTCCAGTCAAGCGAAACGTCACAGCCGATTCTACAGTAATCAACCAAGCCAAATGCCGGCATCAGTGGTACGCCACAGCCTAAGATCAGCTTATCCTTGCATACTTCTCTTAAAAGCTTCATGGCATCGATCATCTTACCAGCTCTGCTTCTGGTCTTTGATGGGAATGGTGCAGCGGCATACAGGAAGTCCAGCTTAACCAGGTCAAAGCCCCATTCATCAAATACTCTCTTGAATACCTTTCTGATGTGCTTTACTACTTCCGGGTTATCCAGATCAAGAGAATAGAAACCGCCCCAGTTTGAACCGTTTAACCAGTTCTTGCCATTGACCTTTAACAGCCAGTCCTGATGTTTCTGGTAGATTTCTGATTTCTTGGTACAGACAAACGGAGCCAGCCAGATGCCTGCTAAATATCCCTGTTCATGGATCTTGTCACATACTGACTTCATGCCATTAGGGAACTTGGTCTTATCCGGCTCAAGCCAGTCACCTACTGTAGGCTCCCAGCCATCATCAACCTGGAATAAGTTACCTTTAATGAGTACTTTCTTACAGCCTTCCAGATCTTCCAAAATGGTCTGTTCGCTGATGGCCTCATAACGGTTATACCAGCTTGAATAGCCTACTAATCTCTTAACATGCGGTGGTTCAATTCCCAATTCCTTAAACCAGCCGTCAAATACTTCATCTTCGCTTCCTTCCTGATAATACAGGTCAAAGGCATGGAAGCTGCCGTTTTGTTTCAGACCTTCGCAATCTCTGGTGATTTCCAGCTTATTTGTCTTACAGCTGTAACGGAAGATCGTATAACCCGGATCTTCATCAAGTGAAGCAAACAGTTTGAACTTGTCACCATCACGGAAGTAACAGTATGAGAAGCCATGGAAAATACCCTTCTTTCTTTCATACTTTACAAAGTGATAATCAGCGTATCTGTCCAGGGCAAATCTTCTTACTAATACTCTTGGTAATCTGGCAGGATAAATGGCATCCTGATCAGTATACTCAGGGCTCCAGCTCCAGGACTGATAACCGTTGAAATAAACCTTTTCACTCATTGGTACGGTCATTTCAGCCTTGCTTCTGGTAATTGTTTCATCATTCATTTCAACCGTAATGTGGTTGACTCTTTCCAGTTCAATTTCTCCTCTGGAATCATTAACTACCCACTTAAGTTTCATTTTATTTTAATCCTTTACTGTATATTCAATTACTACCGGTTCAAGTCCTTCAGCAGAAACAGTAAGTTTGCCCTTTCCTGCCTTGCCAACTGTTCTTACAAAGCTGCCTGTCATGCCGCCTTCAGCGGTAGCTGTATCAGGTCCGACAACTTCAATGTCACCTTCAGCAGTAAACTTGATTGGTAACTGAGCATATGGAGCGATGTTATCGTACTCATCAAGTACTCTGACTCTGATTGAAGCCATGTCATAGGTATCATTATCAGTTAATTCAGTGCTGCTGTTCTTTACTTCCAGATGAAGCTTGCTGCTTGGACATAAGGTTCTTGAAACAACTACTTCACCATTCTTAATGCCGTCAAATCTCCAGACTGTGGCTTCACCACCCCAGTTACCGACGTACTTGCCAAACAGTTCAACACCGTCAGAATATTTCAGTTTGTATTTCATCATGGCATAACCCATCTTGGCCTTATCCTTAAGAGGCATTGAGTTAATGCCATACTTGGCTGCCGATAACAGGCAGTCATGTAACAGCTTTTCCTTGTCACCGGTAAAGCCTTCATTGGTTTCAAGTAACTTACCAATGGTATCATCGATCAGTAACGGTCCATGTTTCAATGCCTTGAATTCAGAAGTCTTGAATTCCTTAACAAATACATCATTCTTATATAACTTAACGCTGTCGGCGTTAGTAAATACGTAGAAGCTTCCAACGTTACCGCCTGGATAGTCACCGATATCCATTGTGGTACCGATTTCCAGAACATTATTAACATCACCCTGCGATGCATATACACTGCTGGCAAGTTTTGGATTTCTGAAGGCATCCATTACACCATGGTAACAGACTCTGTCGCCACTGCCGAAGTCCTTATGAGTCGGGTAGTCAAACATGCACCACTGGAATACCCCGGCGTGTTCCCCACTTCCCATTGCCGCATTCATGACTCTGGCATGTCTTAAGGCATGTTCCTGTCTTAATGACCACTTGTCAAATGACTTGGTTGGGAACATGTGGCCGTTTGCTTCGGAAATCAGATATGACTTCTTCATGTCAGGAGTAATGTCCTTTTTCTTTCTGGCACCAGGATTGTTGCCGGTGTGTGAGAAATCATTAAAGGCATATACATCTTCTAACAGCGAGCTCTTTTCCAGATATCTGACACCTGAAGTAGGTCTGGTCGTATCTAACTGGTGAGCGATCTGGTTTGTTGCAGTATAGAATTCATCATCATCCTGACTTTCATTGATTCTTACACCCCATAAGACAATTGAAGGATGATTACGGTACTGTGTTACCATTTCACGGACATGCTGACAAGCGACTTTCTTCCATTCCAAGTCGCCTATATGCTGCCAGCCAGGTATTTCGGTAAATACCAATAAGCCCATCTCATCACAGGCATCAATGAAGGCCTGAGATTGTGGATAGTGAGAAGTTCTGACTGCGTTACAGCACAGTTCTTCCTTTAAGATTCTGGCATCTTCAACCTGTAATGAATCACTTACAGCATAGCCAACATATGGATAAGCCTGATGTCTGTCCAAGCCTCTCATGACCATTCTTACGCCATTGAGATAGAAGCCATCAGCCTTGAACTCGATTACTCTGAAACCGAATCTGGTACTTCTTACTGCGCCGTTTTCCAGTTCAACTTCGCAGATGTAAAGATTTGGATGATCAACATCCCATAAGTCAGGATTTTCAACACTGAAGGTATGATCGTTTTCCTTAGTCTTTACAGCTCTTAAGACTGTACCGTCTTCCTTCTTGATGGTGATCGTCTTTTCCAGATTTTCATCACCGTCAATTGTTGTCTTGACGTTAACGGTATTCAAACTTGGAGTTGAAACGAAGATATCGGAAATGTAGTCCTTTTCCTGAATATCCAGCCATACAGGTCTGTAAATGCCGCCATAGGTCAGATAGTCAATGACAAAGCCGAATGGTGGAATTGTTCCATTCTCTGTACTGTCAAGTTTAACTGCTACTTCACATTTTTCACCAGGAACTACGTGGTTTGTTATTTCAACACGGAAAGCCGTATAGCCACCCTTATGAGTCTGCAACTCAATACCGTTAACATATACGGTAGCGATGTGAGCGGCCCCGTCAAACTGCAGGAATACTCTCTTGCCTTCAGCCTTCTTAGGAACAGAGATCTTACGTCTGTAACCGCTGATCATCTGGTAATCCTTTTCATTGATGTAGTGCTGAGGCAGCATCTTTACAGTATGAGGAATTCTTACCTTTTCATTCTTACTGTCTTTCCATCTTAAGAAGTTCTCACTCCATTCAGGAGTAAACTCCCAGTTATTGTTCAAAGCTATCATAATCATTCTCCTTAATTCCATTAATTATTATATTGACCATGCTGTCGAGTGCGTCAGCATAGCTGATATCATTTTCTTCCAGTAAGCCGTCATTTATGAATGAACTGATGCTGGAGGCAACCATTGTCTTTAGTATCGGTATTTCCACCTTCTTCAGATAATGCTTTTTTACTCCCTCATCGAGTAATTCAATGACTGGCTCCCAGCCTGCTTCCAGATAATGCCTTACCCTTTCATATACCTCAGGATACTTTTCCTTTATGCCTTCAAGCTGGCGGAAATCAGTATTCATCATCTTGTCAGGTAAGATGATCATCACCTTTTTCAGTTTTTCATAAAACGGCAGATCTTCACTTAAGATGTTTTTCTTACGCTGATAGATTGCCGCAAAGGCCGCATCAGTCATTTCCAGTAACAGTTCTTCCTTACATGAAAAACAGACATATATAGTTTTCTTACTAATATGCATTCTTTCACATATGTCATCCAAGGTAAACTTAAGGCCCTTAGTGTTAAATAATTCACTGGCGACCTCTATTATCTGTTGTCTAAGTTCCATTATTCCTCCGGAAACTGAAACGCCCCTCTTCAGTTTCCATACTACCACAATATGACCTTAAACTCAATTACCATTAAACAAGTTAACAGCGTAAAAAAGCAGTTATTTACTAACTGCTCTTTCATCATATTCATTAATTATCCTTACCCCTGCTGATGTACCTATGCGGCCTACCCCGGCTTCCACATATGCCAAGGCATCATCTAACGTTCTGATGCCGCCAGCTGCCTTGACCTTTACTTCATCACCAACATGTTGCTTCATTAATCTTACATCTTCCAGGGTTGCTCCAGAAGTGCCGAAACCAGTTGATGTTTTTATGAAATCAGGCTTTACCTTCTTAGCGATTTCACACATCTTTATCTTCTCTTCATCTGTAAGATAACAGTTTTCAAAAATGACCTTTGAAATGACGCCATGCTTATGACATACTTCAACAATTCTTCTCATCTCATCTTCTACATAACCGTAGTTCTTTTCCTTTAACTCGGTAATGTTAATGACATAGTCTATTTCATCTGCCCCGTTTTTAATGGCATCTTCCGTTTCAAAGACTTTTGTTTCTATGGATTGCTGGCCTAACGGGAAACCAATTGCGGCACCGGTGTGAATGCCTGTCCCCTTCAGATATTGGGAACATCTTCCTGACTGGCCTGAATTAATGGCAACCATGGCAAAACCATACTCAACTGCTTCATCGCACAGCTTCTTCATGTCTGCATCACTGGCGAAGGCCTTTAAGTTGGTATGATCGATCATCTTAGCTAATTGTTCTCTTGTGATCATCGGCTATCTCCTATTCATTGTTGCCAAGCAGAAACAGCACGGCAAAATGCTTGAACTCAGCCACAAAGCCATCCTCAACTGTATAGAACATTGTCCATGAACTATCAGGGCTGTCGCTTAAGTTAAAGAACTTTTCATTAATGTCATATATTACCGGCACATCATTTACTTCCTTTTCAATTCTGGTTCCAAGTTCATCAATGCCATACCAGTTTCTTAACATTTCATTTAGCGTACATTCTTTTTTGCTCAGCCAGCTTTCATCCAAGCTGATTTCACTTAGTTTTTCAATGGATTCAGCCAGATTTCCGTTCTTTAAGCCATAGGCCTGCACATAGCTGTAGCTGATTCTGTCAGAAAACCTGCCGGCCATGTCCAACAAGCCATTTATATAGCCGATTTCATATCTGTATTCAGAAGGATAAATGTTCTTATCATCAGCGGACAGACTTTTCATGACTCTCTCTGCTTCGCCAACCTCATTCAAAAGATCAAAGAGTCCATCCTCACTTAATACCCCACGTTTGAGATCCTTAGGAAGCTTACCTTCTTCATCATCTTCAAAGTCGCTTAACCACTGGCCGGAAGCATAGTATTCTTCCAGATCCATGACCTTGCCGGTTACTTTTTCATAACTCTGAAGAGCGTCCTGCAGTTTTTCAACAGCTGCAGATGTCTCATCAAAATCAGTTTCCATTTTCATTATTCTTTCAATCTGGTTCATAAATGCACCTCTACCTAACTTAATTATAGTTCAAAACCGCAAAAAAGACAGACATGTCTTTGAAACACATCTGCCTTTAAAGCTGTTTAAATGAAAGATTAGTCTTCGTCGTCTTCGATCTTAGCTTCAGCAACTACCTTATCAGTAACCATCTGAGGAGCGTATTCATATCTTACGAATTCCTGAACATATGAACCGTTACCCTGAGTCATTGAACGTAATTCCGTAGCGTAGTTAACCATTTCAGCCATTGGTACTTCAGCAACGATGACTGTTGTTTCATCATCGATGGCTCTGTTATCCATGATCATGCCTCTTCTCTTAGAGAAGTCACCATAGATGGTACCTACATATTCACTAGGAATTGTAACTTCAGCCTTGATGATTGGTTCCAGTAATGCTGGCTTAGCCTTTGGCATGCCGGCCTTGTAAGCTAATCTTGCAGCACTCTTGAAGGCGATTTCCTTAGAGTCTACTGGATGGAATGAACCGTCGAATAATGTAGCCTTGACATGAACTACCTTGTAGCCTGCCAATACACCCTTGTTCATGCATTCTCTTAAGCCTGCTTCAACAGCTGGGAAGTACTGCTTTGGAACAGCACCACCGACAACGGCTTCTTCGAATACCATTTCTTCCTGGTCTTCACATGGTTCAAATCTGATCCATACGTCACCGTACTGGCCAGCGCCACCGGTCTGTTTCTTATGCTTACCTTCAACTTCTACTGTTGAACGGATTGTTTCACGGTACTGTACCTTTGGTTCGGTTAATTCAACTTCAACCTTATATCTGTTCTTTAACTTATTGACGATGACATCAATGTGCTGGTCACCGATACCGTATAATACAAGTTCTCTTGTTTCAGTATTGTTGACAACTTCACATGCTGGATCTTCATCATGGATCTTATTCAGACCGCTTGACATCTTATCTTCATCGTTCTTTGTCTTTGGCCAGATTGCCTTGCCTAACATGCCGTGTGGGAATTCGATCTTTGGCAGGTTAAGTGGGTTAGCCTTTGTTGATAATGTATCGTTAGTATGTGTATACTGCAGTTTTAATAATGCACCGATGTCGCCAGCTTCCAGCTTTGTAACCTTTTCCTGGTTCTTGCCTCTGATGACTACGATTGAACCGATCTTTTCGTTTTCATCAGCGTTCATGTTGTAAGCTGCAGTTTCAGCTGATAAGACACCTGATACTACCTTTACATATGAGATCTGAGCAAATGCATCGTTAACTGTCTTGAAGACGAATGCTGCGAATGGGCCGGCTGGATCTGTTGGTAATTCAACATCTTCGCCCTTGGCGTTCTTAGCTGTGTGAACGATCTTATTGGCATTTAATGCATAGTCTACGATGGCATTTAATAATGTATCGATACCGACATACTTTGTAGCACTGCCGCATAAGATAGGTCTGATTGTGTTATGACGTAAGCCGTGTCCTAAACCCTGAATGATTTCTTCATCAGTGAATGGTTCTTCCATGAAGAACTTTTCCATTAAGGCATCATCAGTCATGGCGATTGCTTCACATAATACTGCATGACCGTCATCTACCTGTCCCTGTAAGGCTGCTGGAATTTCAGCTTCCTTACCGTTGATGTATGCTTTCTTGGTAATGATGTTAACAACACCTGTTACCTTGCCGTTTTCCATGATAGGAAGTGTTAATGGAACTGCCTTGCATCTCTTTTCCAGATCAGCAACTACCTTTGCATAGTCAGCGTTTTCTTCATCAACTCTGGTAATGAAGAACATTAATGGCAGATGCTTGCTTTCAGCAGCACGGTATGCCTTCATTGTTCCTGACTGAACGCCATCCTTAGCACTTACTACGATTAAGGCATTGTCAGCGACTGCCATTGCTGCAGCCTGTTCGCCAGCGAAGTCCAGGTAACCTGGAGTATCTAAGAAGTTAATTTTCTGATTACGCCATTCTACTGGTACGACATGTGAGTAAACAGACATGCCACGCTTTACTTCTTCTGAATCACTGTCAATGATGCTTGTACCATCAACAGCCTTACCGAAACGGTCAGTGATCTTATTATTGTAAAGAACTGATTCCAGAACTTCAGTTTTGCCTGCACCAGTATGGCCTAATACAACTACAGACTTAATGTTTTTTGTTTCATAATCTTTCATATTTGTCACTCCCTCTTATGCTAATTTGTTAAGTATACTGTCGTTATTATGTCTGGTTACATAATAATCGTAAGCTCTTCTTCCGTCTCTATCTCTTAAATCCTTATCTGCTTCATGATCAAGCAGCTGGATGATCAGATCATCATATCCTGCATAGCTGACTCTCATTAATGCGGTACAGCCCATGTTATCCTGAACATTGACATCAGCCTTTCTGGCTAATAATACGTCAATGACACTTACGCTTCCGGCACTGCAAGCTTCCATTAATGCGGTACGGCCCTTTGAATCCTGCTGATTGATGTTTGCGCCAGCCTTAATCAGAGTTCTGACGATTCCTTCGTGACCCTGGAATGCAGCTCTCATTAATGCGGTATTGCCTAATACATCCTATGCATTAACATCTGCACCAGCCTGAATCAGCATTTCA
>JAFUCG010000047.1 GCA_017459795.1 Erysipelotrichaceae bacterium
AACAAAAATTCGATAATATAAATCAAGTCCCAAATTGAAGAAACATGGAGAATCCTACGTTCCGCATGGCAAGCCATGACGAAAAATGGAGAAATTCTCCATGTTTTATTTTTCTGGTGTATAATTCACTTAGAAGCGGTATGATTCACCGCTTTGGGACATCGCATAAATCATGATCAGTAACTTATGCGCTGTGGCAGTGTTGGCAGCTTTTGGCTTGAGCGGAAAATTAGCCTGCTGCCTTTTCTTTTGATTGAATTCATATAACGGATCATGTTTCTTAAGACGGAAATTGCACGTTGCTCCCAGATATAACAGGCATCTTAAATGTCGGTTTCCTTTCTTCGATATCTTCAGATGTATACCATCTACATCTCCTGACTGAAGGATCTTTGGGTTTAATCCGGCAAAGGCTGATATCGCTCTTCTGTTAGGAAATCTTGACATGTCTCCTAACTCAGCGATGATCCTGGCCGCTAAGTTTCTTCCTATTCCCACGATCGATACGACGCAGTTGAAATATGGGATCTTTTCTGCTTCACAGATCAGTTCATTCAACAGAGAATCACATAACTTCATCTGATCCTGAAGTTTCTCTATCATCTCAGGAAGCTTGATTACCTCGATATCTGTTACTTCCGCTCCTGAGTAACAGTGCCTGGCACATTCATACATCTTGTGTACTATCTTCTCAATGAACCTCTTATCATGATTCACCTTCTTTTCTATCGCCTTAACTATCGTTTCTTCTCTATGTTTCAGTAACAGTGAAGGATGAGGATATTTCTTTAGTACTTCCATGGGAATTGGATCATACAAGGTGGCATTTGACCCAAAACTCTTGTCTAATCTGGGATAAACGATATCCATGAAACTTCTGAAGCTTACTTTTCTCTTCTTAAGATGGATGAGTTCTGTCTCATAGTATCTGTTCATCTTCTGCAGTTTTACATAGATGTCTTCCTGTTGCTGAAATGGAAGCAGGTTACCTTCGCAGTAATATGCCTTGGCTATATGGGCACAATCTAATGGATCTGTCTTATTACTGTGCAGATTAGTCTTTCTGTAAGCTGCCGATAATAATGGTGAGATGATGTAGTACGATATCCCATTATCATCCAGATACTTCTGTAAGCAGCGATGGTATACACCGGTAGCTTCGAAAACCACAGGCACTTTTTCCTCTGAACTTTTTTCCCTTGTCATCTCAATAGTTTCCATCAATTGGTTGAAACCCTCTATGGTATCGTGCAGCACCTTAGGTTTCCTTAATGGTTTCCCATTCTCTAAAAATGGCTGGTAGTGGCAGCTGCCTTTTGAGACATCTACCGTGATCACGGGTCCTCTCATTATCCGGACCTCCTTTCCTGCATAATGTCTTTGGCAAGTCTTCCCAACACTCTGCATCAGATCATTTTTCTGGGTTACATACGGAATCAACTTTATTTACTGCCGTTCCATTTCGATAAATCGACCTTTAACACAGACGGGAAGCAGAACGTTTTTTGTTACTGACTCTGTTATCTCAGGTCTAAAAAAAGCATCGTTCTTACTTTACCCAAGACCTTCCTGTATTCATGCCTGAAGTGCAGAAAGGCCAGGAACAACTGGTATTCCTGACCTTTATATTGTATCGTTATAATCTTTCGTTCTACTATAATCAGGTTCAGTTTGTTCCTGATTTTATAATAGAAAAAGCAGGTGTTAAGCCTGCTTACACTTTTAAGAATTCTTATTTATTGTTTCGATCAGCCACTTGCCTGCCTGAGAGAAGTCATCAATTTTAAAATCCTTGCTCTTCAATTCATTTCGGTTCAAGGCCGCACACGGTTCAGCTGCCCTGGAGAAATTCCATATTATGTAGCTGATGCCGTTTTTTTCCAGAAATTCTATCCAAGTATTGCCTTCCTCTTCATCAATTGGAAAACCTCCTGAAGCTGCGGTGATGCCAAACTCAGTAACAAATAACGGTAAACCATTATCAATGGCATACTGGGCCTTATCTCTTAAAGACTGCTTATGGGTAGCTGAATAGAAATGCAATGTATACATGATGTTGTCAAATCCCAGCGGATCATTTGCCGCAACATCAACATCCTGTGACCAGTTAGGTGTGCCAACAATGATGAGTGAATCAGGATCATTATTTCTGATGATTGGTATGATTATTTCTGCATAGTCTTTAATGTCCTGCCATTCGCATTTATTAGGCTCGTTGCATATTTCATAAATGACATTCTTACTATCCTTGAATTCTTTAGAAACCTGATCAAAGAATACCTTGGCATCCTCAATGTACTTATTAGGATTTCCATCATCCAGAATATGCCAGTCGATCATGGCATACATGTCATTGTTTTCGGCATACTTTACCCCATCAACGACATCTTTCATCAATAGTTCCTTATCACCGCCGCTGCAATACCCAACGCTGCCCATGCCCCAGGTATATAAAGCCAGACGGATGACATTTGCCCCCATGAAATGAGATATCTCCTTGAAGGTATCATCATTAATGAACATGTGAGAAATTGAGACACCGTTATTGGAAATGCCTCTGAGCATTACCTGATTGCCCTTTTCATCACACAGCTTGCCATCTACTACTTTTAAAACACCGTTAACTGAAGGCCTTACCTTCCCGTCGAATGACTCTTTAGGAGTACTGTTACATCCAACTAACATTAACAGACACAGTACCACTGCCACTAGTTTTTTCATTTCCGTTCTCCTGAAAATGCCCCTTTCAGGGCATTGTTGATTGATTAATATTCCAGATTATTCTGGGTTTCCTTAGAGAAGACGTGAGCGACATTACCGTCAAAGCTTAGGAATAATTCCTTGCCATCGTAATTTGTTGCTCTTCCTTCAGTAGGAACGATGATGATGACATCCTTGCCGCCAACCGTCATGTGCAAGTGACATGAGGAACCCATGAGTTCAGATACATCGACCTTGCCCTTAATGCCGTCTTTCGCGATGGTCAGATGTTCAGGTCTGACACCTAAGACAACATCCTGAGGTTCAACTTTCTTAGCTGCCAGTCTGGCCTGTTTCTCTTCAGAAAGTTCAACCTTGATCTCGTCTGTTTCAACAAAGTATCTGCCATCTTCAACTGTCAGTCTGGCATCGAAATAGTTCATCTGAGGAGTACCAATGAAGCCTGAAACAAACAGGTTACTAGGATGATCAAATACTTCCTGAGGAGTACCGATCTGCTGGATGTAGCCATCCTTCATGATGACGATTCTGTCACCCAATGTCATGGCTTCAGTCTGGTCATGAGTTACGTAAATGAAGGTCGTATCGATCTTCTGACGTAATAAGATGATCTCAGCACGCATCTGGTTACGTAA
>JAFUCG010000048.1 GCA_017459795.1 Erysipelotrichaceae bacterium
AATATAACGAAGTCCCTAAAAATCAATATAAGCGCGCACTCGTTCTCACTACTCGAAAATGTATCAGACTGGTTTTTGGACTGCTGCGTAGAAATCAGTTGTTTGATTCTAATCATCTGGACAGCCGCTCTGTCTAGACTCCTTTCTTTCGACTTTTGATTTCTCAAAAGTTCTTTTCGTCATGCGCTTTTTTCAAAGATCTTTTTCTTGTCAACTCTCACATATGGGTTGACTATTTACCTAAAGGCTTTTTTTCAGTTTAATTATATTGAGTTTTCGTGAAAAATCTGTAAAGATGCTCAAGCAAAAAGAAAAGGCTGAATTATTCAGCCTTAATCATTTAATAAGAATGTTGCACCATCTGTCTTGATGGTTACAGTCTGTCCTTCTTCAAGCAGTAACATTTCTGCCTTAAACTCACTGTAATAGATATTGTTATCGACATCAACAATGTAGACTAATGTGTTACCGTCATTGGTAATCAGTTCAACTCTCTTTATTGTGATCGTCTTTTCTGCCATGTCACCGGTAATGACATTACCCTTGGTGAATGTTGAAAGAGCCTTATCAAGAGAATCATCAACTATCATGTGGGAATACTGAGCAGCGTCAACTATTGCGTACATCTTAACCAAACCCAGGTTGTCCTTTAATACCATTACATAAGCTGGGGTACCGTTAATGTTAATGAGACTTGGGAATGAAGCACGGTAACCCTTTTCCTGAACTTCACCTTCAGCAGCTCTCATTACACTGTCTTCATCAGTTGATTCAAAGTATGAAACCTTTACTTCACCGGTACGTTCATTAGCCATCAGGTAACCAATATTACTTTCATCATTTGTTACGGCTGTAACACCTGTGTATACCAGCACATCATTGTTTTCAACGATGTAACCGAAGTCATTCGTTCTGTATGATTCACCTTCACTGTCATAAAGTGTTGTTGTGGTAGATTCAATTAAGCCCTTCTGGCCAAACAGACTGTTCCAGAAACCATTAATCAGTTTGCCATAGATGTCAAAGTACTTGGCAATGTAATTACCATTATAGACAACATCTACCCATTGCGGTAAATCATTAACACCATATCTGTTTGTTTCACCGCTTACCGGATCAACTACGATTGCCCCGGTAACCTTCTTACCGCCAAATAAGCCGATGGTATAGTCAAAGGTTGTGGCGACATAGTATGGCTTGCCGTTTTCATCGATTTCAAAGTGAATGTCGTCAAAGAATACGGTTGGATACTTAAAGAAAATGTGTCTGGCCAAATCTTCTGACAGGAAGGCACTTGGCACATACTTCATGCCTTCACCTGTTTCAATATATTCGGCCGTCAGCTTATTAGGTTCTACCATTACATAGCCTGGTACACCATTCTTTCTGTTGGCGTTCCATTTCCAGAAGCCGGCATACTTTAACGGTGATACCTTTACAGGAGCATCCTTGTAAGCTATTGTCATATAATCTTCAGAAACCTCAAACTGGCTGACGATTTCATTCAAGGCACCAATCTTACGGTTACCCAATACCTTACTGCTTTCAGTATCCATTAATGGAATCTTATTTAGCTTATCAACACCAGGCAATTCAACGTGTTCAACAGTTTCTATATTAAGAATCTTAGAATATGCCTTCGCATTGATCATCTGTGAAGAAATCAATGAACCTATAAGAATTGCCAGTACTAATGCAATATTAATAGTAGCCGTTATCTTTAATGTCTTCTTACCGTTTGGCTTATTATAAGCATAGCCATAAACTAATAAGCTTACCGCAAGGACATCAAGCAGAATGATAAACCATAAACCGATGTTATGAATGCTCAGGGTTGGTAATGTTACATACACAATCAGAGCGTTTAATATCAATAATAATATAAGACATGTAATTAACCATTTTTTCTTCATGTGAAATACCTCCGTTAATGATTACTACTTGCACTTGCAGCTGCTGCTGAAGAATCAGAATCCTTATCATACTGGTTAATGGCCAGCATAAGCAAAATTATGAGCTGCTCGTGATCTTCATCGTAAATGTTAATGTAATACCTCTTGGTTAACCTGAACAGTTCCTGATTTATTTCGGCGACAAGATCATCATTTTCATCATAGATCTCATAGTCAAGAGCGAAGATGTCACCCTTGATGGTCCAGCCTAATTTATCAAGACTAAGTTCATGATGAAAGAAAGTAAACTGCTGGTTGAGAGAATCAACGAATTCATCTCCCAGATAAATGTCATACTGTCTGAGAAACAGGGTAAAGTTCTTACAGACCTTACCGACATATTCCCCATAATGTCTCAATTCTATTTCCGGTAATATCAGCGTCTTGTTTTCATAGGTATACACCGGAACATCGTTAGAGTCGTACAATTGGCCATCTGCATAGAACAGATGGAAGTTTTCTTTAAAATAATACTTAATCATAATAGCCTCCTTTACTAATCAACGCTGGCCAACAGGTGACCGAAACATGCTTTGCCGTATATGTGGAGATTATATAAATAAAGACCCATACACAGCCTTGCATATGAGTCTCACAGTCTATAGTTTGCCGGGTTGCCCGATTGACGACATAACTGCACTTTCGTGCCTGTTACTCCCTCAGTAAGCATATATTATCATATTCTGCAGAATTGTAAATATATTTAATAATGATTCTTATTGATCGTGTAAAATGCCCTGTGCAGAACATCCCTGCTGTTGCGGTAGTACAGAACCTTCATGGCCTCTTCATAACTCATTAAGGAAATGCTCTTGATCTCCTCAGGCTGGCATTCTGGCGTCTGCTCATCATATCTGGCCAGGAAATAAACAACCTTCTTTAAATGGCCGTTACCAGGGATTATGTATTCAGTGATCTGCCTGAAACCAGGAAGGATCTTGACATCCAGACCCGTCTCTTCCTTTATTTCCCTGACGGCTGTCTGCCTTTCGGTTTCATATTTTTTCATGTGGCCCTTAGGAAAACCGTAAGTACCTTCAAGTGACTGAATGATCACGAAACGATACTCACCGTCAACAACTGTAAAAACTACTGCACCACACGATCTCTCTATTTCCATTGTTGCTACTTTCCTGATTAAATTGTATCATATTTTTATTCCAGGAGGCTTTTTTATGTCAGAATCAAAACAGACATTTTTACAGGTAATTAAATATACCCTTATTGCCGCAAGTGCCGGCCTTATTCAGGTAGTAAGCTTTTCGCTTTTTGAAGAAGTACTTCATTTACCATATTGGCCAAGCTATCTGATAGCTTTAACATTATCAGTATTATGGAACTTCACCTTTAACAGAAAGTATACCTTCAAGTCAGCCAACAATGTTCCTAAGGCCATGTTCTTAGTATTCCTGTATTATCTGGTGTTTACCCCTCTTTCAACCTGGTGGGGTCACGCAATGACTAATGCCGGTATCAATGACTACATCGTCCTGGCCTTTACAATGATTGTTAACTTCATTACTGAATTTCTGTTTCAGAAGTTCATTGTATTCAAACCTGAGACAAAATAGCATAATTGTTGACAATACTTTCTTCATATGTTTTAATAGCAACTATAAAAATCAAAGTAGAGGTAGCGATGCAGATAAGTAACATCAGGAGCGGGTACGCTGAGAATGATGCGAAAGGCAATCATCGCCGAGTGGAACTGATCGACGGGTCAATTCCATGGGGTTACGGGAAATACCTGTAACACTCCCACCGTACAACCTGGTGGAGGCGCTATAACATGTGAGATTTCTCTGTAATCATATGTTCTAGCATATGATTTTTATTTTTACACAAGGAGGAAATCACATGAAAAAAGTATTATGCATTTTTGCGGCAGCTTTACTGCTGCTAAGCGGCTGCGCTAATAACACACCTGCAGCTGATGAAACAGAGGATAACGTATTTACAGTTGGCATGGAAGTAAACTATGCCCCGTTCAACTATGAACTGGCCAGCCCAACAGACACCAGTGTTCAGATCTCAGGCGGCTACGCTGACGGTTATGATGTAATGATCGCTAAGAACATTGCCGATCAGTTAGGCATGGAACTGGAAATTAAGAAGATTGCCTGGAACGGCTTGGGCCTGGCTCTTGAAAGTGGCGAAATCGATGCCATCATTGCCGGCATGACCGCTAATGAAGAAAGAGAAGCAGGTATCGACTTTACAACACCTTACTATGATTCTCACGGCATGATCATCATTGTCAGAAAGGGTTCTGAAGTTGAATCATTCACTAACATTCAGCAGTTTGCCGGATATACCGTAGTTGGTCAGCTCAATACCTCTTATGATGAAGTAATCGATCAGATCAACGGCGTTATTCACGCTACACCTAAAACAGCTTACCCTGAAATGATCGTTGCCTTACAGCAGGGTGAAGTAGATGGCATTACAGCTGAAATGGCTGTAGCTGTAGGCATTCTTGCCAGTAACAGTGATCTGACAGTAGTACATTTTGATGAAGGCAAGGGCTTCGATGTAGATACAACAGTATCAATCGGCTTAAGTGAAGGTAGCAGAGGCACTGACTTCTTCAATAAGGTTCAGGCAGCTCTTGATAACATTTCTGAAGAAGCCAGAGAAAACTACATGGTAGACAGTATCGCAAAGCAGCCGGCAGAAAATTAGTATGACGATTGATTTTACAGTATTAGTCAGTGTATTTAAGCGTAACTGGCCATTATTTGAACATGGCATAAAGATCACCTGCATCTTCGCCGTCATTGGAACAGTATGCGGTTTACTGATTGGCATAATTACCGGAGCAATCAGAACAATGAAAACGGATGAAGATGACAGTATGCTTAAGAAGATTCTGGTTACTTTTGGAATCATGTTCACCCGTTTCTACATCTGGGTTTTCAGAGGAACCCCGATGGTAGTACAGGCTACTTTTATTTATTATTTTTTAAGACCGGTTTTCCACTGGAATACCACGACAGCCAGTTTGATCATCATTTCCGTTAATACGGGTGCCTACATGGCCGAAATTGTCAGAGCAGGCATTCAATCCGTAAACGAAGGCCAGCTTGAGGCCAGCAGATCACTAGGCATGTCCTATGGTCAGGCATTGTTTTACATCATAATGCCGCAAGCCATAAAGAACACCTTTCCATCAATTGGAAACCAGTTGATTGTAAACATCAAGGACAGTTCAATGTTGAACGTTCTGTCCGTTACGGAATTATTCTTCCAGACTTACAGTATTGCCGGAAGTAACTTCCGTTACATTGAGACATATTTCATCTCAGCCATCATTTATCTTTTTCTGACTTCAGTAGCTTCTTTCATTCTTAACAGAATGGAAAAGCGCATGGATATTGAAAACAATGCAAAACTTATGGAGTACGCAAGCTGATGAACATACTTGAAGTAAGAAATCTAAGCAAGAGCTTTGATACTCAGGATGTCTTAAAGGGCATTAGTTTCGAATTAAGTCAGAATGAAGTAATAACCATCATTGGCTCATCAGGCTGTGGGAAATCAACAACCCTCAGATGCATTAACCTATTGGAAAGACCATATGATGGCCAGATTCTGTTCCATGGTACGGATATTACCAATAAGAGTGTTAACCGCAATGAATACCGTTCAAAGGTTGGCATGGTATTTCAGAACTTCAATTTATTTGATAATCTGACAGTTCTGGAGAACTGTACAATTGCTCAAAGAACCGTATTAAGAAAGAACCGTCAGGATTCTGAAGAAACAGCCAGACTGTATCTTAAAAAGGTCGGCATGGAGAATTATATTAATCATCCGGTAACCAAACTCTCAGGCGGTCAGAAGCAGCGTGTTGCCATTGCCAGAACATTATGCATGAATCCTGAAATAGTTCTGTTTGATGAACCTACCAGTGCACTTGACCCGGAAATGGTTGGTGAAGTTCTGGAAGTCATCAGATCATTAGCTAAGGAAGGAGTAACAATGATCATCGTTACTCATGAAATGGCCTTTGCTAAAGAAGTAAGTGACAGAGTAATATTCATGGATGAAGGTTTGATTGTTGAGACAGGAAGCCCGGAAGAAATATTCAATAATCCAAAAGAAGAAAGAACAAAACAGTTTTTAAGAAGATTTGTATAGAGATTGCGGAAATCACGCAATCTCTTTTTTCTTGACATTGTGGCAATGCTCTATTTACAGTTTTTTTTGAGTGATAGAATGCTTTGAGGGGGTATTTGAATAAATATGAGATGTAAAAATTGTAATTCTAATCTTATCAGCATTACTGAAAGTTTAAAATGTTGTCCAGAATGTAAGAGAATATATGTAATAAAGGAATCTTACTTTCGGACGAGAATATATGTTACCTTACTGGTTCTGGCATTAATTTCACCACTGACGGATAACATAGTATTAAGGCTTGTTATCTTGTTTGCCTGTTGCTTTCTGTCATACCAGCTAAATGAACTGATAGTTTCAAAATTCAGTGACAGGATACTGAAAGATGTTACTGCTGAAGTAAAAGATGCTTTAACAAAGGAATAGTTATCAAACAAATAATAAAGGACATCATGTAAGTTCAAAATTACATGATGTTTTTTAATGCACTTATTCTTTTCAGAAGTTGTGTTATACTGTTTTCATGAGTGCGTTCATTCTTAAGATCATCGCAATGTTAACAATGACAATCTATCACATAGGTGAAGTCTTTTCCATGCCTTTGACCTATCGTATCATCGGCAGAATTGCCTTTCCATTGTATGCGATGATGGTTATTGACGGTTACCTGCACTTAAGAAATGACAGGAAGAGATTAATGAAATACATGTTTTTCCTCCTGGTTTCTTCCATTGTTTCAGAACCGTTGTTTGACTTGTGTTTCTCCGGTACACCTTTTACCATGGAAACCCAGAATCAGGTTTTACAGTTTCTGACCTTCGTCATTGGCTGTTACATGTGTGATCTATTTAATAATAAGATAATCAGTGTTGTGATCTGGATATGCATTACCTACCTGAACTATGCGCTGGCCATTGGTTATTATGCAACCGGGATCCTTTTCATGTTACTGCTTATGTTTGCCATGAAAAAAAGAGGCAACGACTATTATCCATTGCTTCTTCTGTCGGCTGTCAGCTTACTGACCTTTGGTGAACTGTTTGAACAGTTATATATTCAGTTATATGATTTCAGTAAAACCATGTACTATTTCCAGTATTACATTAAACATGGCACCGTTGTTCTCTATACCTTTTTAGCTTACCCGTTCATGGTCAGCTATAACGGTTCATATGGTCCGGTTTCAAAGTCTTTCAAGGTTTTCTACAGATGGTTTTATCCTCTGCACTTATTTGCCTTGTATATTATTAATAGATATATATAATCTAATCTACTTTTTCAATGATTCTTCACTAACCGGAAAATCAAAATAAACATCCGGGAATGGTTCATCCTTTAACTTAAAATGCCACCATTCACAATCTATCGGTTCAAAGCCATGTTTAATCATGGCTTTTCTTAATATCATTCTATTATTGAACTGCTCTTCCGTTATGCCCTTATAATCAGGATGAGATACTTCAGAAAACAGGTCAAATGGACTGCCCATATCTAATTCCTTACCTGTTTCCATGTCCAGTAAGGTAAGGTCAATGGCACTTCCCCTGCTATGGGATGATTGGGAAGCTATGTAGCCCTTGGCAAATAGTTCCTGCTTATCAAGATCAGGATAGAAGTATGGCTTCATTCTCAAATCAAGATCTTCAATTCCCCACAACACAAAATGTCTTACTGCTGTCGTCGGTCTGTAGGCATCAAATACCTTTAGGCGGTAGCCGCGTACATTAAGTTCATTACTGACAGCTTTCAGGGCTCTGGCAGCTTCCTTTGTTAAAAGGGCTATTGGTTGCTCATAGCTATCTATTCTGTCTCCTATGAAGTTATAGGTCGTGTAATAACGGATCTCCTGAACGATCTGCGGCACATAGTCTGCCAGTAAGACAAAGTCAGATGAGTCCATCGTTACTCTCTTAATAAGTTCTTTATCCATATCAGTTCTCTAATCTTTTTTTCTGGTTATTAACAATATTTCCGGAGGATTGTTTTTCTGGTTGATGGTGTTAATGTAAACACTGTGGAAAACCTTACTGTCTAATCCTCTGGCATATTGTAATAAGGCTTCTCTTTCATACTTGCCTTCTTCATGACCCCAGTAAATCATGATGCTTAACAAACCGTCTTTTCTTAACAGCTGTAAGCTTTTTTCAACTGCCTTTAAGGTTGTATCTGTTCTGGTGGTGACACTCTTAATACCGTCCGGTAAATACCCTAAGTTAAAGACAATCAGATCTGCCTTTTCATTTATGCTCTCATCCATTTCTGAATGAGATCTTTCAAATAATTCAAAGTTATCCAGACCATGGTTTTTAAGAAGGTCTCTGGTATTATCTATGGCTTCCTTCTGGATGTCAAAGCCATAAACAAACTTACAGTTCTGTGCTAAAAACAATGTATCATTGCCATTGCCAACCGTTGCATCAATAGCAACACAGTCACTGTTAAGATAATCCTTCCATATTTCCTTGGCAAAGGAAGTTGTCTTGGTAATCAGATTCATACTCATTTAACGCTTATCTCAGCGTCCTTCAATACCACCATTACCAGGTATTCATTCTCGGTAAAGGTAAATGTGCCTTCCAATACGATTTCTGTACCAGGCTCAGGAAATTCATCCGGATACTGTCTGGCTTCAGCCAGTTCAAAGCCAAGGCCCTGCTGGCAACAGGCTAAGGCATCAGGAACGATACAGCCGAAAATCGTATTGCCATTATCATCCTGGCCGGTCGCAAAGTAACCTACTACCTTTATGTGCTTACCTACATAGTCTTCAGGATTTAAGGTCATGTTATAGATTTCACTGTAAATGGCATTACTGTTCATGAAGGTAAGATCTATTACATCGCCGTCAATGACAGGATTCTCTTCTTCTGTTTTCTTCTCAGGAACAATGGCAATAGAAGGCTCTTCCTCCTTTTTATTGGAAGAACAGCCGATCAACATGAACAGTATTAATATTAATAATAATGCTTTCTTCATTGTCCTCACCTGCTTCTAATAACGCTTATGACATAGAATGCCACAAAGGCAACCAGATCTGCTGCGACGATCGTTGAGCCTACCGGTGTACCATATAATATCGCAATTAATAAACCAATTGCGGCACATACTACTGATATTACTGCTGATGAGATGGTAACCATCTTAAAGCTCTTGAACAGCTGCATTGATGTTTCTGCCGGAAAGATTACCAAAGCAGATATCAGTAAGGAACCGACAAGGTTCATTGCCAATACTATTATAACAGCTATTACCGTAGCTAAACCAAGATTATATAACTCGGTATTCATGCCGGTTGACTTGGCAAAGGTTTCATCAAAGGTTATCGCAAAGATTCGGTTATACATTAATACAAATATTACTACTACCAGTAATGATAATATGACACATAGCCATACTTCTCCCTTGGTAAGAGTAAGAATTGAAGTTGAACCAAATAATGTTGTACATACGTCGGCTGAAATATTGGCTGAAAAGGCTGTTACATTTAACAGAAGATAGCCTAAGGCCAGTGAACCAACCGATATCATGGCTATTTTGGCATCACCGTTTATCTTACTGCTTTGCCCCTGCTTCAGTAATAAAATGGCTGAAATAATGGTAACCGGTAAGATGATTATCATTTTTTCCTTTATGAGATTCAATACCATGGCAATGCACATGCCGCCAAATGCCACATGTGATAAACCGTCACCAATATATGAGAATCTCTTTAAAACCAGTGTTACGCCTAACAGTGAAGAACACAGAGCAATCAATATGCCAACAATAAAGGCATACTGAACAAACGGATATTTAAAATACACGGCTAAAGTAGTAAAGATATTCATCAGATATTACCACCTTTCCATTCCTTATATTCACTTACGGTTCCATAAAAGTTCTCATGATCATTCAGCATTAAGACATGCTTTGATTCAGCTAAAGCTGTTTCAATGTCATGGGAAATCATGACAATGGCTGTTCCTTCATGATTCAGTTTACGGATGATGCTGTACATTTCCTTGGTTGTTTCATGGTCCAAAGAAGCAGAAGGTTCATCAAGAACGATCAGTTTCTTGGTAGCGCAAAGACAGCGGGCAAAAAGAACACGCTGCTGCTGGCCGCCTGATAATTCTCTGTAACTCTTATCTGCCAGTTCATAAATGTTCATTCTCTTCATGTTCTCTTCAGCCAGCTTTTTATGCTCAGCCCTATAGAAGAAACCTTTTCCAAGAAAACCCTGACAGCCTGAAAGTACGATTTCCCTTACTGTTGCCGGGAAGTCCTTCTGTACAAGGGTCTGTTGCGCCAGGTAGCCTGTTTCATGAGGTTTTAAGCCATCACCAAATTCTATGGTCCCGCTATAAGGCTTCTTTAAGCCTAACAGAACTTTTATTAAGGTTGATTTACCAACACCGTTTTCACCTATGACACAAAGATAGTCTCCTTCATCAACCTTAAAGGAGAGCTTCTTAATTATTTCCACATTGTCATAACCGAAAGACAGTTCTTTCACATCAATAAGTGCCATTAATTCAATACCTTCTTCAATACTTCCAGATTGCTGCTCATTACATCGAGATAACTCCTGTTATCTGCTAATGTTGTTGACTGTAATGAGTCAAGCGATTCAATTATCTGATTCTTGTTTACAGTACTGTTAATTACCGCATTGGCAATCTTTTCCTTACTGTTTTCCAGAACCATTACATATTTAAGATTTAATTCGTCAGTCTTTTCTGCCAGGAACTTTATGGTTTCAAAACTGGCTTCAGATTCAGCTGAGCAACCTTTAAAGGCTGCGTAGTAGTCAATACCATAGTCGTCAACAAGATATCTGAATGGGAATCTGTCCGCAAATAACAGTACCTTCTTACTGCTGCTTGAAACAGCTTTTTCATATTCAGCATCAAGCTTGTCCAATTCATTAATATATCTGTCATAGTTAGCCTGATACTTATCCTTATTATCAGAATCTAACTTTACCAGTTCATTAAGGATGTTCTCACATGAAGCCTTTGTGTTTTTCAAAGAAAGCCAGATGTGTTCATCAAACTCTCCTTCTTCATGTACTTGCTCGTGCTCATCTTCCTGCATGCCTTCCTTTTCTTCTTCCTGTTTCAGAAGGTCTTCAATGCTTTCCTTGACACTGAAGGAATTAAGCTTCTTATTCTCCTTTAATATGTCTTCGATCCATTCATCGGACTCGCCACCATTATATATAAACAGATCACTGTCAGTTATCTTAATGATATCAGAAGCAGAAGCCTGATAGTTATGCAGGTCTACACCCTTATTCATTAACAGAGTCAGTTCAATACCTTCGCTGTCACCAACGATTTCTCTTACCCAGTCATATAAAGGGAAGATGGTTACTACAACTGACTTCTTATCATTTTTAGCTGATTCATGATTACCGCAGCCACTTAATATTAACATTAATACCATTAACAGGCAGACTATTCTTTTCATAAAGCATTCTCCTTTGCCATGCAGTCTTCACAGATACCGTAAAAAACGGTCATTTTCGGAACGATAGTGAAATGATGGTCATTGCTGATGTGATTTTCCAAACTGGTTATTTCATCACAATGCAGATGAATCAATTTACCGCATCTGATACACTTGCAATGATAACAGTGATTATCATCGCATCCTGCATATTCATAACAGGCCGGGGTATTCTCATCTACTATTGACTTAACTACCGTACCGTCCTTAACCAGTGACTCAAGGTGACGGTAGACCGTAGTTAACCCTATCTTTTCATTATTTGCCTTTAAATGCTCATAGATATCCTTTACAGTAAGATGTTCGCCATTACTGTTTTTAAGATAATCCAATACTGTTTCTTTCTGTGTTGTTCTATATATCTTTTTACTGTTCATAATTTGAAAACCATTTTCATTTTACTATTATAATATACCATACCTGTCAATACCACATTTTTGTCAAAAAAAGAAAGAATTGCTTGAGCAATTCTTTCAGGGGGTAGTATATTAATAAGTTTGAAAACTTATTAATGAGAATAGTATAAGGTCATTTTAGTGTCATTTACAATACAAATTTATTAAAATATACACAAAAGGAACATATGTAACATGTACAATTCATCTACAAATAAGCAAGTTATTTACTCACTGAACTCATTATCAAATTCATTATTTAATCTCCTGCTTGACAGAGACATCAAGGACATCCCAATTACAGAAGTGTGTGCTAATTCAGACATTACCAGAAAGACATTCTACCGTAATTGTGAAGAACTCATTGATCTCGTAAATTTCCGCATCGATACAGAAATCAATGAATCAATTAGGAACGTAAACTGGCAATCTCATGAGCCTCACAACATCGTAACATCTTTCTACAGATACTGGCTGAATAAAAAGTCATTCCTTTCAATTCTGTATAAACGTAACCTATTCCCTCGTTTTTCCGAAAGATTCATTGCCAGACTTTCCGCCAATCAGGAATATCTCGATATCACGAAGACTATTTTTGACCGCCTTGGGCCAGAAAAAAAGGAATATAACAATTCCTTCATCCTGGGTGGTGGCACACAGCTAATGGAAAAATGGACTTCCCGTGATTTCGATTTAACACCGGAAGAACTGTGTGAAATCTACATGCATTTCAGATAAGAACAATTATATCTTACCAAGCCTGAAAGCCTCAATCATGGTGGCAGTCAGGCTTTTTAATTCCGGGCTGTATTCTATGTCTTCTCTTTTTACCCAAACTGCCTTGGCCAGTTCATTTTCATCCAGAACAATTGGATCATCGCCATCAGCTTCAACAACATAACCCAATAAGAGATTTGAATCTATGCCCCAAGGCTGCGAACCGAAATATCTGATGTTCTTTATTCTTAAACCTACTTCTTCCATAACTTCTCTTTTGCACGTTTCTTCTGGTGTTTCTCCTATTTCACAGAAACCTGCCAATAAGGCTCTGCCCTTATATGATCTGTGGGCATATTGTGACATCAGGATACTGTCGCCTTTTATCAGAGCAATTATTACTGCCGGGGCTATTACAGGATAGACTATGCTGCCACATTTCTGGCAATACATCGCCCTTTCCTTATGATATGGGATCATCTTATTGCCACATGCTCCACAGTACTGATGTGTCCTGTACCAGTAATTAAGATGATAACCTGTTGAAGCCGCAAAGGCTTCTCTGTTATCAACAAGTGGAAACAGTCTTCTTACTGCGATGTAGTCATTACTTTCAATGTTCTGGATCACTGTAAAGTATCTGTCAGTACCAATAGCAAAAAGATACTGAGGTGTTTCACTTATTAAATGCTTTACTTCAGCATAGCTGGGAATTCTCCCATCCATTACCATGATCTGTTTACGACCATCTGCGATGATCACATAGTCCTCATCCCTTATTTCTTCACATCTGTAAGTAAGATCATAAACCTCCGGTAAAATGTCCTGTAACATGCAAACACCCCTTTTCTAACAAGATTATATCAAACCGATTTTCATTGACAATTATTATGATTCTTTAATATATTTTATATACAAAGGAGTCTGGTTTATGTATATTCAGCAGTCAGTCATACATGAAAAAGATAATTTCGTAAAAGGTACCTATGTTGTTTCCAGCAATGATCCTGAATACAAGGCTGAATTAAAGAGAGACAACAAGCGGATCGGTTATGTAAACTTTTACTATGATGCAGTTAACAACAAGCTCGACTTTGATTTTAAATACTGTAAGGAATATGTATCCCGTAACTATCAGGAACTGGTAGAAATAATCTGGAATAAGATACGTCTCATAAAATCATTCTGGTATTCAAGTGAATTTGACTACCGGGCACAAATCATTGAAAATCAGTTAGTTCAATGATTTCCTTATAACATTATGGTCTTTAAGAAGTGATATGATATCATATCGCTTTTTTAATTACATGTGAATTTGAAAACATGTTGTTTACGGTAACTGAATCGTTTACAACGGAAGTGTTAAAAGGAGCATTTTCATGGACACATCAAAAGCTGTGAAAGCCGCCTGCAAACTGCAGGGTGTTTCTCTGTCTGAACTAGCCGCAAGATTGGGGCAGTCCCGTCAGAATCTATATAATAAACTACGTCGAAATAAAATGTCTGGTCAGGAACTCCAGCAGATAGCTGAGGCTCTTGGCATAAGTTTTCAACAGACATTTATTCTTTCCAATGAAACAATAATACAAATTGATAATAGTAAAGAAGTGGATTCCTAATGAATAACGGAAGAAATAATCACCAGACAAGAATCGTAATTATCGGAAGTCTGGTTCTGGCCATAATTCTTGTGGCTGGAACAATGTGGATGGGCGATCATGCCAGAAAAGACACCGAAGAGGCCGTCAGAGAAGTAAAACAGGACATGGAAAGCAGTAAGCCGATGGACCGCTTATTATGTGGCGATGTAGGCTTCGGTAAGACGGAAGTAGCCATGGTTGCGGCCTTTAAGGCCATTAATGACCTCAAGCAGGTTGCCTATTTATGTCCTACAACCATTCTTTCCCGCCAGCACTACAATACCTTTGTGGAAAGATTCAAGGATTTCCCGGTAAAGATCGCTCTTATCAACCGTTTCGTGGTGGAAAGTGAACAGAAGAGAATCTTACAGGAAGAGGAAGAGATATATCCAAGCGACATGACCGTCTTGATCGTTGATGATGATCCGGTTGCCTGCCAGCACGCTCAGCTGGTGCTGGAAAAAGCCGGCATTGCCTCAGAAATGGCAAGTTCTGGCAAACAGGCTATTAACATGGTTAAACTGCGTCATGCCCGAATGGAGCCATATAATCTGATTCTTGTGGACTGGAAAATGCCTGAAATGGACGGTGTGGAAACCACAAGGCAGATACGTGAAGAAATTGGAAACGAATCCGCAATCATTATTTTGACTGCATACCGTTGGGATGATGTCTTAGAAGAAGCACTTAATGCCGGCGTTGACAGTTTCCTACCAAAGCCGTTATTCGCAACAGCTGTTCTGGAAGAATTCGAGTCCGCATTGAAACGCAAGGACATTACCTCCCTGAAACAGCACGCTAAGGCTGATCTAACAGGAAGACACATTCTTCTGGCAGAAGACATTGATGTTAACGCTGAAATCATCAGAATGGTTCTGCAGATGAGAAAAATGGAAGTTGACAGAGCAGAGAACGGTAAAAAGGCAGTTGAATTATTCTCTGAACATCCTGAAGGCTACTATGATGCCATTCTGATGGACATGCGCATGCCGGAAATGGATGGCTTAGAAGCAACCCGTACGATCCGTGCCATGGAACATAATGACGCTATGACTACTCCAATTATTGTCCTTACAGCTAATGCATTTGATGAAGATGTACAGCGCAGCATGCAGGCTGGTTTAAACGCTCATCTTTCAAAACCGGTACAGCCGGAACTGCTGTTTGAAACACTGGAAAGCTTAATTAAAAACAAGTAAAACACGATTAAAGGTCGCCCAATGAAGCGGCCTTTTATCTACTGAAATGAAAGATCACGTGTATAAAAAAGCACCGGATGTAATACCCGATGCTGTCTTAAACATATTATTCGCCCTGAGCGATAACAATTGCGCTGGCAATGTCACCTTCAGTTGTAATTGATACTCTGAAATCAGTAACGCCTGTTCCTTTCAACAGCTTCTTCAGATTGCCGTTAATGTTGACATATGGTGCACCATCTTCATATTCAAGAACTTCAATGTCATTCTTCTCAAGTTTTCCATCAATGAGATGATCAACTGACTTCCAGACTGCACTCTTGGCTGCATATATGCCAGCGAAAAAATCAATTCTGTCACTCTGCTCATCAGCGAGTGCTTCTTCTGCATCTGTAAAAATGTCCTTAGCGTATTCAGGGTTATCTAAAAAGCGCTCTACTACACTTATTGTTACTGAATCAATACCTACTCCGAAAATCATATTATATATCTCCTTTTTTTATATTATATAGTTTACTAAATATTCAGCTTATTTTGAACTCATTTATTCTTTTTCTTTTCCATTAATACAGCCATTTCAATTAAAACAATACCAACCAGCAGTCCGGATATCAGAAATATTTTCCCATTAATAGTTGTTAATGAAGCAAGAACGAATCCGATCATCGGAATATGAAAGGCAACCTTTCCAATGTAGAAGAGCCAGGAAACAGGAATGATGTCTTCCTTTTCATTGGCATCTCCCTTGGTAATGAACTGACGCTTTGTGGCATCAATTTCTATTACTCTGTGCGTTGTAGGAACAGTTGACTCTCTGTTGGCATAGAAAGTAATTATGTCTCCGGTCTTTATGTTTTCCGGCTTTTCATTACTTACATAAATGATACTGCCAACCGGCAATGTAGGTTCCATGCTGCCGGACTGTATGACATATTTATCAAACGGTAATATTAGTAAAATCGAAATAATAATTATTATGCCGATTACTATCATTCCCAGAAATCTCATTATTTTAGCCAACATATATCTCTCCTATATCAAAAACAGGTTTTTAAGCCTGTTTAATTACCTGGAAGTCTGTAAATCTCTTCGCCTTCCTGAACCAGCAGGAATTCACCTCTGGCCCATGATTTGACATATTCGTCATCCATAAGTCTTTCCTTCTGCAGTAACAGGTGTTCCTGTTCTTCCTGCAGTTCTGCCAGTTCCTTCTTGGCATCGTTAATGTCTGCCAGTAAGGTGAAGGTGGTGCCTACTTCTTTGGAAATCTGCCATACGAAATATATGATTCCCCAGATCATGGCAATACAAAGGATTCCCACGACAACGGAATTCAACGGTTTCTTTTTCTTCTTATTAACCTTTTTTTCGCTCATTTCTTTTCCACCCCATCGGTAATTTTAATCATATACAAAATATTGTGAAATTTCAACTCTCTATATTTCACCTGACTCTTCAACGATCCTCTCTTCAATGACTTCATACATTGTGTCGGCTTCATTCTTCTTAACAACATCCTTAACTTCCATTACTCTTACAACCAGACAACGGCTGCCGAAAGTAACCTCAATCACATCACCGGGCTTTATGTCCGTTGATGGCTTGGCAACTCTCCCGTTAACAACAACTCTCTGATTGGCTGCCAGTTCCTTGGAAACGGTTCTTCTTTTCAGTATTCTGGCAACCTTTAAGTATTTATCCAATCTCATTTTCTTTCACCCATTCTCTCAACTATTTCCATGGCCTTGGTAAGATACTGCAGCCAGTTCTTTCGCTTAAGGAATATTAACGCTATCTTATTATGATTATAACGCAGTTTTATGTCTGATGAGAGATTCATGATTTCCTCAAACAGCTTGACCCCGTCAACGTTCTGACTGAATTCTTCAGACAGAACCAGTCTGGATTCCTTTTCCAGTTCGTCAAAACGGTCAAAACAGTAATTATTCATCATGACTTCAACCCGTTTCTTTTCAAACAGCAGCTTTACGGCGTTAGGCAGTTTACCGTAACGGTCCGTTATCTCTTCTTCAAGATCATTTAACTGCTTAATGGTTTTTAACTTATCAATGCGCTGATACAGGGTTATCTTTTCATAATCCTGTGGGGCAAAGTTCTCTGGAATGTAGCCGTCTACGCCATCGATCTTCTTCTGAACAAGCTCTTCATGGGGAACATAGATGCCCTTTTTTTCATTCAATGCATCCTGTAACATTTCCAGATACATGTCCATGCCTACGGTATTAATGAAACCTGCCTGTTTCTCACCTAATAAGTCTCCCGCTCCTCTGATCGTCAGATCTCGCATGGCGATCTTATAGCCGGAACCTAATTCAGTAAAGTCCTTAATGGCCTGTAGTCTCTTGGTAGCTACTTCTGACAACTGTCTTTGCGGGTCATGCATCAGATAGGCATAGGCGATCCTGTCACTTCTGCCTACTCGGCCTCTGATCTGATATAACTGTGATAAACCGAATGTATCGGCCTTATCGATGATGATCGTATTGGCGTTGGAAATGTCGATGCCTGTTTCAATGATGGTGGTACATACCAATACATCATAGTCACCGTTAATGAAGTGATACATGACCTCTTCTATTTCTTCCCTGTTCATTTGCCCGTGGGCAACCCCTACTCTGGCATCCGGCAGTTCTATTTCCAGCTTAGCTGCCAGTTCATATATTGAAGTAGTGTTGTTATGGAGGTAGAATACCTGACCCTTTCTGGCCAGCTCTCTTTGGATGACTTCCTTTATGAGATACTCATTCTTTTCAACAACATAGGTCTGAATCGGCATTCTGTTCATTGGCGGGGTATCCAGTTGTGATAATGACATTACCCCGATTAGTGACATCTGAAGAGTTCTTGGAATAGGTGTAGCTGATAAGGACAGTACATCTATGGTTCTCTTTAATTCCTTGATCTTTTCCTTGGCCTGTACGCCAAAACGCTGCTCTTCATCTATTATTAATAAGCCCAAATCTTCAAACTTTACATCTTCACTTAATAATCTGTGTGTACCAATGAGAATATCTATTTTCCCTTCCTTAACTTCCTGTAAGATTCTCTTCTGTTCACTTTCCACCACGAAACGGTTGATAAGAGCGATCTTTACCGGGAAACCCTTGAATCTTTCCACAAAGGTATTGTAGTGCTGGCGGGAAAGAATGGTTGTAGGACATAAATAGGCAACCTGCTTGAGGTCATTAATGGCCTTAAAGGCCGCAACCATGGCTACTTCCGTCTTACCAAAACCTACGTCGCCACATAATAAGCGGTCCATCGGCTTACTGCTTTCCATGTCCTGTTTTACTTCTCTGATGGCCTTCTTCTGGTCTCTGGTGAGTTCATATTCAAAGTTCTTCTCAAACTCCTTCATTCTTTCGTCATCTTTTGAGAAGGCAAAACCAATGTTCTTTTCGCGGTCAGAATATAGCTGGACCAGTCTGGCTGCGATGTTTTCCACATCTTCCTTCAGCTTTTCCTTGGTCTTGTTCCAGACATTGGAACCAATCTTATTTAATCTGATGCCAACTCCTTCGGAACCGACATACTTTCTGACAAGCTTGAACTGTTCCAGTGGTACCAGTAATTCATCGTCGTCCTTATACAGTATTCTCAGATAGTCACGGTGGTGTCCCCTGATTTCTCTGGTTACGATGCCCTGATATCTGCCAATGCCATATTGATTATGAACAACATAATCTCCCTCATTAAGATCCTGATAGTCATCCAGCTGAATGGCTTCATTGAACTTACGGGAATAACGGCCCTTCTTAATGTTTACGCCAAACAGTTCTCTGGCAGTCAATACTATTACATCATCAAAACTGAAGCCTTCTTCAAAGAGTTCAGGCATGAATGTAACAACATCCTTAGCGATGATCTCACGGTTGTACATCTCTTCTGTGATCATCTTCTGGTTGTTCTCATTAAGAGCCAGTACAACTTTTCTGATCTTGGTATATCTGAGTATTTCATCAACTAACTTGGCAATTGGCAAATTAGGGAAATACATTGGCTTAATGCCACTGGTGATCGGATGCTTGTAGTCTGAGAATAAGCCGATGTTATAAACATCATGACTGTCTATGATGCGGTGATAGTCGCCATAGACGCTGTAGTAACATAAACCATTACCTGCTTCAAAGGTTTCTCTGATGAAATCGGTTGTTTCTTCAGTGAGCTGAGTTACATTCTGTTCTATTTCACTGCCGGTAGATAGGATGATGTCTGGTTCATCAATGTAATCAAGGAAGTTACTTGTTTCATTGAAGAAGCATCTGTAACGGTAGAGATAATGTTCAAAAATGTGGTTTTTGAGATAATCTATGTCTCTTTCCACATTGCCTCTTAATTCATCAGGATAGTCACATCTCTTCAGATCTCTTTCCAGTTGTGTTCTGATTTTCTTTTCAACTTCCTCAAAGTCTTCGCTGTAAATGAGGATACTGGCAGGAACCAGTTCAACACTGTCTACCTTTTTAATCGTTCGCTGATCAGACAGATTAAAGAATCTGATACTGTCGATCTCATCATCAAAGAATTCTATTCTGACCGGATCATTCTCCTGAATGGTAAATACATCTATTACATCACCACGGCTGCTGAAAGTAAGCGGCTGGTCTACTCTGTTGGTATAACGGTAGCCGCTTTCGATTAACAGGTTACGCAGTTCAGACATGCTGACGGTATTGCCAACCTGCAGTTTTATGATGTGCTTTTTAAATACGTTAACATCCGGCAGGTATCTTATTAAAGCTGCCGGGTGGGTTATGATTACCTTTGGATCATCGTGGAAACAAAGCTGTGCTAAAGTTTCCATCTGCCCTGCATACATGGTTGGAGTTGAGGCTATGGCCTCTACTCTTAATGATTCTTCCACGCTGAAAAGCAGCACATCGTTCTCTAACAGGGGGGTCAGCTTCCTGTATAACTGCTGTGCTGTATATAAGTTGTTCTTTACGATGACCATCATTCGTGGATCCTGTTTGAATGAGGCCGCAACCGTAAGCGTTTCTGCTGTTGGTGTTAGAGCGGATAATCCCGGTTCCCTGTTTGTAAGGGCCCATACAGCTTCATCCCGCTGTAGCACTTTCCATAAATCAATCATTTTTCTCCTCGGTTGTATTTATTCATAACAGACTGGAACGGTTCTGTCATGTACTCCTTTCCGGCTTGTGCTGCTCTTGAGATGGCTTCAAGCCAGGCTTTCTTTTCCTCGCCACCGCTTGTCCCCAAGACAAAGTCAATGGTGTCATGCTTGTTTTCACTGCCAATGCCGACTCTGATACGGCAGAAGCTGTCAGTTCCAAGATGAGCAATGATGCTCTTGATGCCATTATGACCACCGGCGCTTCCCTTTTCTCTTAATCTGATCTTACCGGCCGGTAAGTCCAGATCATCATAGATGACAAGCACATCCTTTGTCGGATCAAGGTGGTAATATCTGACGGCCTTGCCAACTGCCTCACCTGAATTGTTCATGTATGTCTGAGGTTTCATTAATACGATCTGTTCACCTCTGACATTAACCTTTTCTGTTAAGGCATTGAAGGTCTTCTTCTTTATTGATACATTGAGCAAGGAGGCTAATTCATCCATGGCTAAAAAACCAGTGTTATGTCTGGTATGTTCATATTCCTTGCCTGGATTTCCTAAACCTACTATTAACTTCATTTTCTCTCACTCCCGTGCCCTACTATTTTACACTATTTATTCCTAGTTACAATCTAAAGTTGATTTATTACCCCGCAGAACATGATCGTATTGCCCATGTATTCTATGAATATGAATGGACGGTCAACCACCATCTTGGTGATTTCCTGTGGACCAGGACCGCCATACATCATATCAACGGTATATGCCGCTGCCTTTATGCCTTCTTCATCAACGACAACCCGGCAGGCATGTTCAATCTGGTCAACTGCCATAGCTGTTTCCGTTAATTCACCGAAAGGTTTCTTTTCACTGTCAAAGACACTGGTGATGCCTAACCTTGGTAAGGTTTCTTCCAATCTGAGTTTACTGTCAGTATCAAACTTAGGTAATGACAGTTCTACTCTGGCAGGGTCAAATATCGTGCCTGGAGAACAGATCAGCTCTCCAACCTCACTGCTTTCCATTAACTCTGCTACACTGACGCCTTCATTAGGCATGATGATCGCAAAGCTGCCGCCATCACCGAATATGTCCATGCAGCTGGTAAAGTTGCTGCCTTCATGGTACAAGATGGAAGCTGCCTTATGCATCATTTCAACCTTTACGTCCTGTTCACTGCCGTGGAAAACTTCAAGAGCAGTCTTTTCCTTTTCAAACTCAAACTGCCATCTGTTAGTATGATATACCGTACTCGCCAACATCATTAATGTTGCCGGACTGATGCTTATTTCATTAATATGGTTACCCAGTAATTCACCGGTATTGTCATTCAGCCAGGACTTAAAGGCCTTATGATAATCCTCACTGGCCATGTCACCGGAAAATACCGGTACATAGAAATAGTCTGATTCCTGTTTCAGAATGTCTTCATTGAAATCGACTGATTGATTTAACCAGATGGAATTGGCAAACTGTGTTGTGGTCCTATCTGACTTAACATAGAACCTGTTCCAGATGGCCTGATAGTCAAATACCAGTGAATCTTCCTTAACACCTAAGGTATTGATTATTTCTTCCCTGGCCTCCCCTTGAGCAAGTCCAGCCAAAGCCGCCAGATTAAAGTAAATGTTAAGCGGTGAAAATACCGTATTCTTCTCAGTGGTCAGAATGTCTTTCATCAACCTTAAGGAAAAATCAGGCAGTTTTCCTTCAGTGACTGTGCCATTATTCCTGCCACTGGACTTATATGATTCCACACCTGAAACCAGGTACTGTTCATAATCAAAATCAGCTATTTCTGCCTGTTGCTGCTCGCCCTGATGTGTTTCAAGATCAGGTTCTTTCTGACAGCCGCTGATCAATAACATCATGACGCATAATAACACACTAATCAGTTTTCTGGTCACAATACCACTCCCTTATGTCTTCTGTGATCTCTTCAAAATTTCCTTCCTTAAGAACATCATACCATTTTACCGGCATCTGATTATTCCACCAGGTATACTGTCGCTTAGCAAATTGTCTGGTATGCGTCTTAATTAATTCCCTTGTTTCTTCCAGGGTCATATTTCCCAGGAAATAGTCCTTGAATTCCTTATATCCTATGCCATGCAGACCATGCATGTCCCAATCATACTTTTCGTTCAGCTTATTAACCTCATCAAGTAAGCCTGCCTCAAACATCAGGTCTACTCTCTTATTTATTCTTTCCTTTAACAGACTTCTGTCCATGGTTAAACCGATGATTTTGGCATCATAGATCATCTCATGTTTCTGTTCAGCTTCCTGTTCACTCTTAAGGTTCCCGCTTTCCGCCATCTGTAAGGCTCTAACGATTCTTCTCCGGTTATTAGGATGTATTACTTCCGTTGCCTTTGGGTCAAGTTTTAAAAGCCTCTGATACAGTTCTTCCGTATCTTCATCTTCATACTCATTTAATTCAGCATCGATCTTTGTAAAAGCATAATCATATAACAGTGCCTTAATGTACAAGCCAGTGCCGCCGACAATTATCGGCAGTTTACCTCTGGAAGCTATTTCCTCTATTTTCTTTCTGGCATCTTGTTGAAACTGTTGAACAGAGTAGTCATCACCTACATTCTTATAATCAAGTAAGTGATGCGGTATGCCCTGCATTTCTTCTTCAGTAACCTTGGCACTGCCAATGTCTAATTCCTTATAAACCTGAATACTGTCTCCGTTGATTATTTCCCCGTTAAAAAGCTGTGCGAGCCTTACTCCCACACCACTTTTTCCTACAGCTGTCGGTCCTACTACCGCAATTACCTTATAAGACACGTTTGAACTCCTTCTGTAGCTGTGTTTCGGAAATGGCCATCATGGTTGGTCTGCCATGAGGACAGTTAAACGGCTGAATGCACTGACCTAATCTGCTTAACAGCTTTCTGGCCTCCAAGGCATCCAGACGGTGATTGAACCTGATGGAACTGTGGCAGGCTAAGATAGCTATCTTGTCCTTCCTGATTTCCAGCATGTTCATCTTCTTTTCATTTAATATTTCATTCACCAGATCCTTGATGAATTCCGTTTCATTTATCTCGTCAAACCAGATCGGTACCTGTCTGACTAAGGCACTCTTATTGGAGAACGCCTCTAACTTCATGCCGATGCTGGCAAAGACCTCATTGATCTTATCAAGCTGCTCAAATTCCGCAGGCGTCAATTCAATGATCAGAGGAACTAACAGTTCCTGCATCATTACATCATTGTTCTCAACCTGCTTCTGAATGTCTTCATACATGCATCTTTCCATAGCGGCGTGCTGATCAACGATGTAAAGATTCTCGTCGTCACAGGCCAGTATGTAATTGCCATGCAATTGAGCCAGATAGGTAAATCTTTCTACCAATACAACCGGTTCTTCCTTTTTTTCTACTATTGGTTCATAGGCCTCGACGGCTTCCTGCAACAGGTAATCCTGTTTCTGAACAGGCTGATAATTGTATCCGGCCTCAAACAAAGGTGTTTCCTCTACTTTAATGCTCTGCTTAGGCAGCTTTATCTCACCAGGCTTGAACTGTTTCTTTAATATTTCATTTATGTTGTTCTGAATGAGGGAACATAACTGTCTTTCCTTTGAAAGTCTGATTTCCCACTTTGAAGGATGTACGTTAACATCAACCAGCTGATAGTCTACACCAATGTTTAATACACAGATAGGATAACGGTCAGGCATCATGAATTCCCTGTAGGCATCAATGATGGCCTTCTGAATCAGAAAGCTTCTGACAATACGGCCGTTAATGAAACAGGTTATGAACTGCTTGCCGGAACGGTTAATGCTAGGAAGTACCAGTACACCACTTACCTTGAAGTCGTAATCACTAAACTCAACCGGAATGCTGTTCTTGGCAATTTCCAAGCCATAGATATGCATCATGGTTTCATCTAAATTACCGTTACCAGGGGTCTGTAACTTTAACTTATCATCACTATATAATTCAAAGGCAATGCCTGGATTGCCTAAGGCAAATTTCTGCATCAGATCAATGATGGCGTTTAACTCAACATTGCCGCTTTTTAAATGCTTTAACCTTGCCGGGGTCTTATGAAACAGGTTCTGAACTCTGATCGTTGTTCCCTTACTGCTGGCGGCTGGTCCGGCCTTTACGATCTTACCGAACTCAATGTCAATTCCCGTAGAACTGTTACCGTCACTGGTTAATAAGGATGTCTTACTTACTGAGGCAATTGAAGGTAAGGCTTCACCTCTGAAACCCATGGTATGGATGTCCCATAAGTCCTCCGTACGTCTGATTTTACTGGTCGCATGTCTGTTAAACGCCTTAACGGCATCTTCCTGATCCATGCCTGTTCCATTATCAATAACCTCAATTGAATCCCTGCCTCCATTTTCTACCTTGACAATGATCTTGGTAGCTTCGGCATCAATTGAGTTTTCAACCAGTTCCTTGACTACGCCCATTGGTTTTTCAACCACTTCACCGGCCGCAATCATGTTTGTAAGATGTTCATCCAAAACGTGTATTTTACTCATATCATCAGTCCCTTATAATCATTATACATTATTTGTAAGCATAAACTAAGGGAAGTCCTGTGACTTCCCTTATTGATTAAACGTATTTTTCCAGTGTCTTTCTGACTGCTCCCTTTTCCCTTAACATTTCGTTTAGGTAAGCAGTTATCTTATCAGCTAAGCCCTGTTCTTCAAGATCAACACCGAAGATTCTTTCATTTCTGAGAATGCTCATTATGTCTTTCTTATTAACAGTTGCACCTAATTCATAATTCATGATCGGTGTTAACTCACTCAGCATTGGATCACTTGGTAATTCAAATCTTTCACCCAGATCATTGATTCCTGTCAGGTATCTTAACCAGCCGGCAAATACCAGCGGGATGTATGTAAGTTCATTATGATCCTTGCCCTTGGCAACATAAGCCTTTAATGTTTCACCGAATCTTACCGGTAACTTCTGAGAAGTATCCATGGCAATGCGCTGTGGTGCATCAGGCATGAATGGGTTTGTCAGTCTGACATTGATAACTGTATCCAGGAATTCTCTTGGCTTGATGATGCCCGGGTCAGTTACGACAGGTAATCCTTCATCATAGCCAATGTGTCTGGCCAGTTTATACAGAACTTCATCATTCATTTCCTCATAGATCAGATGATGGTCTAATAAGCAGCCATAAACGGCTAAGGCTGTATGTACCGGATTCAGACAGGTACATACCTTCATCTTTTCAACCTTATCAACAGTATCACGGTCGGTAAAGATGATTCCTTCCTTGTCCCATGATGGCTTACCGTTACGGAAGTCATCTTCAATGATCAGATACTGACTTTCCTCAGCGTTAACGAAACAGTTCATGTAGTAAGAAGTATCATGCAGATCTTCCAAACCGTCGTTTCTTAACATTTCGGCAACCTTGCCATCCGGTCTAGGAGTGATTTTATCGATCATGGAAATTGGGAAGCTTACTTCATTATTCAGATATTGAGTGAAGCCATTGTCATTCCATCTTTCCGCAAACTTCATGATGCCGCTCTTCAATACGTCACCATTATGTGAACAGTTATCATGACTGCTTAAGGTTAACGGATAAGCACCGTTTTCATATCGGTACCATAACAAAGAAGCAACGACACCAATGTAGGAATCAGTTTCAAATGGCTTCTCGCAGGTTTCAGCTACTCTGTAGCCTTTTTCAGTGATGGTAAAGCTTACAACCTGTAAGCTCTTCTTAGCGAAGATCTCCTTTAATCTTTCGATTTCATCGATTCTGACACTTTCAGCGATTGAACCGACAACTCTCTTATTAACACTGCCGTCACTCTTTAGTGTTACCGCAACATACAGATTGTCATAAGCCCTGTAATATGTATCAATGTCACTGCCCTTACGGCCGCTGATAACGATCAGGCCCTTATTAATAATGCCCTTATCTAATAATTTATCGCAATAAACAGCTTCAAAGGCTCTGAATAAGTTCCCTGAACCAAAGTGAACCCAAGTTGGCTCCTCTGTTGTTTCAGCTATCATCTTATTTCTGTCATAGGAAAAGACTTCATAACCCTTATCAAGCCAATTCTGTTTTTCCTGTAATATATTAACTAGTTTCATTTTCTTTCTTCCTTATCAATGGCTTCCCATAAGCCACAGATATACGCTGCTCCTAATGCTCTGTCATATAATCCATATCCAGGCATTGCCACTTCATCCCATATCATTCTGCCATGATCAGGTCTGATAGGTCCTGTAAAGCCTATGTCATGTAATGCCTTTACAATCTCATACATGTCAAAGCTTCCATCTGAAGATAAGTGAGCTGCTTCCTCAAAGTCATCTCTGCTATTGAACTTCAGATTTCTGACATGGGCAAAGTGTATCCTTCCCTTTAATGACCTGATCATTGCCGGTAAGTCATTATCTAAGTTAGTTCCATAAGAGCCTGAACAGAATGTTACACCGTTATGTTCATCATCTACCATCTTCATCATCCTGTGGATGTTCTCCATGTTGGTGATTATTCTCGGTAAGCCAAATACGCTCCAGGCCGGATCATCAGGATGGATAGCCATCTTGATGTCATACTCGTTACATACAGGCATTATCTTTTCCAGGAAATACTTCAGATTATCAAACAGCTTGTCTTCATCTACATCACTGTACATCTCAAACAGTTCCTTGACATGAGCCATTCTCTCCGGTTCCCAGCCAGGCATTACCGTACCGTTCATATCTGATGAGATGGATTCAAACATCTTCTCAGGTACTAATTCATCTACGGCCTTCTGAGTATAGGCCAGTACTGTTGAACCGTCTGCTCTCTTTCTGGCCAGTTCCGTTCTAGTCCAGTCGAATACCGGCATGAAGTTATAACATACCAGATGGATGTCTTCCTTGCCTAAGTTCTCCAAAGTCTCGATATAGTTCTTGATGTAGAGATCTCTGTTGCCCTTTCCGGTCTTGATGTCATCGTGGATGTTTACGGATTCTATGACTGAGATATGAAGTCCTGCTTCTTCTACTTCATTCTTAAGAGCTCTTATTTCTTCTCTTGTCCATACTTCACCAGGCTGTTTATCATACAGGGTGGTTATTACGCCTGTTACATAGGCTGTCTGTCTTATCTGCTTTAATGTTACGGTATCAAACTTACTGCCGTACCAGCGCATCGTCATTTCCATAAGCTATTCTCCAATCAATACTTTTACTGCCTTTAACAATGTATCATCATCACCGACATTACCAGGGAATATTACATAAGGTATGTCCGGAAACTTTGAATTCTCATCAGCTATCCAGACCGGTACCCCAGGCTGAATCTGTCCGGCAACCCTGGCCTTTCTGATTGATAGGCCCTTGGTTCCAACATCAGCTGAGGTAATGCCGCCCTTGGCAACGACAAATGATGGTTCTACATTTAATCTCTTAACTAACTGTAACACACAGTCAGATATTCTGGTACTCCTTTTCAGAGCTTTTTCCTTTGTATCATCAGGTAAGCTCATTACCTGTCTTTCCGTAAAGGCAACGGCGATCTTTCCAGAATTGATTATTCTTTCCTCTTCCTCAAGACAGCGTCTTATTTCTTTTTCAATTGTTTCGTCATCTTCTAAGATCAGTGATGACTTAAAGGCTACAGGCACTGTATTTTCAAGTGTCAGTAACTGATTGAGCTGTCTGGTTGTCTTATCGGTATGAGAGCCGACAACTACTATGCCACCTTTATTTTCAGAAGTTTTCTTAACCATTTCTTCCTTCTTAAGCAGCGGTTTTTCACTTATGCCGCCAACACATCTGACAAAGGAAGCCGCACTTCTGTACATGAAGACTTTCCCCTGGGAAATTGCCCTGTATAAAGCCAGGCAGAATACCTTTACATCGACATAGTCGATCGCATTTACGATTATTCTTTTATGATTAGCTGCCTTGAGCAGTTTTTCTGTGATCTTATCTACTTCAGTGTTTCTTAATTCATCTAAGGTAATACTGATAACATCTTCCTTCTTATAGGTTCCCTGACACTTTTCCTCAATGTATTCCTTAAGATCAGAACTTACATAGCCAAAGGTCTGATCTTTCGCAAATTCCGTTTCACCGCACGGTACCATTTCATTACCGTATCTAACATAGTGAACATCATTAAGCGTAAATCTGTTTCCTTCTTTAAAGAATGGGAACAGGATGTCGCCATCTACCTTGCCATACTGACTCAGTAATCCTTTACACAGGATGTCTGTTTCCAAAGGATAATGTCCTCTTAAGGTTGAATCACCACGGGAAATGAAGAAATACTTCTTGCCGGTTTTTTCTGCTGCTTCACTTACATTCTTAACTATCTCTTCATGTAAGGTCGTTGTTTCCGTAACACTTAGAGCTCTGGAATTTGTCAGGATGAAAAACAGCCTGTCAGTCTTAAAAGCTTCAGTTAATGTTTCAACCTTCCAGTCTGTATAAACATTTACGTCATGAACTGTCTGAACACCAGTAGGGTCATCGTCAAGCACAACGAAAACATGATCATCCTTTTCTATTTCCCTATTAAGAAGATCATCAACATCAATATCAGGATATCTGTATGAATTAAGAATATCAGCTGATATGTTCATTAAAGTCCTAACTCCTTCTTAACTCTTTCTACGGCGAGTCTTGGAGAAGTTAATACCGGCTTTGTGGTTTCACCTAATAACGGTAAGATAGCAGTCATTGAACCCTGAGCCAGTACTACAACGTCATTTTCAGCTTCTGTCTTGCGGATTGCCTTGATAACAAGCTCATTATGCTTATCAACATCGCCGCTCATTAAGATGTCTAAGGCACCGTCAACCAGGTATTCAGTAACGGTTACGTCCTTGTTAGCTTCCTTGGCCTTTGTTCTTACCAAGTTACAGCTTGGTTTTACTGTAGAAGCAACTGTAGCTACGACACCGATTCTGTTACCGAGTTCAACAGCCTTTTCGGCCATTGCTTCGTCAATTTTCAGAGTCTTACAGTCAGCCTGTTTTCTGGCAATGTCAAATGCCTCGCCAACTGAAGAACACTGGTTAAAGATCAGATCAGGTTTCAAGGTCTTGGCAACCTGAACATATGCACACATTCTGCTGATGATGGCTGGATTGATCTGGCCATTCTTCTTTACTTCTTCCAGTAAAGAATCATCAATGATGTTTACCATTTCTACTTCCGGAACGATTTCCTTAAATAAAGCTTTCAAGTCGTTTAATGATACTGGACTTGTGTGGATTAATACTACCTTCATATCTTATAATTCCTTTCCAAAAACATATCTCTGTACTATAATACTGATATGATTAAAACACTTATTCTTATCAGGGACATCCTGATGTACATCGGTACCTTTGCCGGTATCTTTATGATCGGTTATGTCAGAGTTTCTTTCTCTTCAAGACAACAGAAATCTCCAGGCATCGCCTTAGACTACAACGACAGGGAAAAGGCCTTGCGTAAAGCAGCCATCATAATCCTGGCGATTTCAATTGCCCTTGCCCTGATTCCTACCAAAAACCTTTAGAAGCGTGATGCTTCTTTTTTTTATCCCTTATATTCCTCAAGCTTCAGGATGGTTTCTCTGACCATTTCCTTGGTTATTTCATAAGGAATATGGTTGAGTTCAGGATTAATGATCGTGGCATCAAGGATGTCATCCATTGGATCATCCTTTTCCAGATCCAAATCCTTCAGACATACCGGAAGCTGAACCTTCTTATTAAATTCATATACCTTCTTGAGGTCTTCCATCTGATTGTCAATTAATAACTGTACTAAGGTACCATAAGAAACAATTTCACCGTGTAAGTGCTTCTGTTCCATCCATTCTCTGACTGTTAAGCCATAATATAATGCATGAGCCAAGGCACTGTTATAGTCTGGATTAACGATCAGTGATACCCCACCTGTAGCGATGATGATTGACTTGATGACATCTTCAACTTCACTAGAAACAACATGGTTCTTAACGTCTTCATAGGCCTTTTCACCCTTTTCCAGGATTGGGTCATAACATAACGCTGAAATGGTTCTGCCAAAGTCACTTTCAAAGTCTACGACATCATTTTTTGAAGAGAAAACACATTCAACGTGTTTGGCCATTGTATCACCCATGCCTGCCCAGAAATACTTGGCAGGTGCGTTAACTACTATTTCAGGGTCAATGAAACAATGTACCGGAGGATTCTTCAAACGGTATACTTCCTTAAATGAACCGTCATCATTATGTAATACGGCAATTCTGGTAACTGCGGCACATGTAGAAGCGATGCTGGCAACAGTAAATACCGGCTTGTTCAGCTTGTCACCTACTACCTTGGCCACGTCAATACACTTGCCACCGCCTACTGCCAGAATCAGATCAGCCTGCTTTATCTCTTCAACAGTGCTCAGCTTATCAATGTTGGCATATGAAGCTTCCTTGCCATATACTGCCTGATAAACGATTTCAAAATTCTTTAAAGCAGGAAGTACCTTATCACTGGAAGCCTTAAAGGCCTTTTCACCGTATAATAAGGCAACCTTACGGCCATAGAATGACATTACGTTTTCAAAATTATCAAATGCATCTGTTCCAATCGTATAACATGGAAGATAATAACTTTTCATACTCTACCTCCTCTTCAAAAAACGATGTCTTAAAACACCGTTTTATTTACATTATAAAAGTCCTTCAACAAACTTTCTTAATTCTTCGTCCTTGCAGCCTTCGAAGAAGCATTCCAGGAATCTTGGAGTCAATGACTTCTTAACGATATCCTGATCCATTGCGCTTAAAGCCTCAACTAATGGCTTGGCAACAGCAGCTTTAACTTCTACTAACTTGGCAGCGTTTCTGTTCTGAGATTCCTTACGGCCTGGTTCATTTGGGTATCCCATGCCCTTTGGAGAACCGAAAGCGATGTTAAAGATGTTCTTCAGGTTAACGTCAGCGCCCCAGCCAAAGCCCTTAGCGTATGGGATTGATAAAGCGTTACCGTTGTTGATCTGTAAGAACAGGTAAGCGTCAGATGGTTCAATGCAGTATCCGCATACTACACCTGGCATCATGTTACATGCCATTAAAGCACCCTGACCAGTGCCGCAGCCTGTAACAACAAAGTCTACAGCGCCTGAATTTAATAACAGAGCAGCCTGTACACCAATGTTCAGGTATGTTAAGTAACCAGGTTCACCCAGCTGTAATGGAGCTTCTGCAGTATTCATGCCTGTGTTGTATACTGTGTGTCCCATTGGTTCTACAACTTCCTTCAGTACGCTTAAAACGAGTTCGTTCTTAGCTGACTGAGAGAATTCATTAATCATTGCAATTTTCATATCTTTTCTCCCTTTTTCTTCTATTGAAGATTAATAAAGGGCGGATTTCTCCGCCCTTAATTTAAGCTATTCGTTACTGCCGTTATCAGCAGCTTCAAATGTATAACGGTCATTTGAACCAATTAAGCGGATATAATTTCTAACAAATTCTTTGACAGCCTTTTCAGCTACCATTTCAATGCCGAGATAATCTGTATTTGGTTCAGCTTCCCATTTAGCCTTCATGGCAACTTCAGCAGCATGGAAAGCATCTGTGCAAACGTTAATCTTATTGATACCACCAGCTACAGCCTTACGGATGTTCTCATCACCTGAGCCTGAACCGCCGTGCAGTACTAATGGCATTTTCAATGCAGCCTTTAATTCAGCAAGTCTTTCGAAGTCCAGCTTAGGAACGAATCCTGCAGGATACTTACCGTGAGCTGTACCGATTGCTACTGCCAAGGCATCAACGCCAGTTTCCTTTACGAACTGAACAGCCTGTTCAACGTTGGTATATAAGTCATCTGTACGGCCATCGCCATCAGCTGCCTGGCCAACATGTCCAAGTTCTGCTTCAACTGAGATTCCCTTTGCATGTGCTAAGTCAACAACCATGCGTGTACGTCTAACGTTTTCTTCATATGGTAATGAAGAAGCGTCGATCATGACATTTGAGAATCCCCATTTGATAGCGTCGATTTCAGCTTCCAGAGATGGACCGTGGTCTAAGTTCAAGCATACTGGAACACTTGCTCTTTCTGCCATTGCCTTGATCATTGGAACCATTTCTGTTGGGTGAGCCAGCTTTGACATCTGACCAACACCAAACTGAACGATGATTGGAGAATGTTCTTCTTCTGCAGCTTCGATAACTGCTCTAGCCATTTCCATGTTAACACTGTTGACAGCCATAACTGCATAGCCATCACGATTAGCGTTATCAAGGATATATTTCATGTTTACATACATAATAATTCATCCTCTTTCTATATGAAGTTTCAGCCTAATTCAAGTTAAGATCAAATAACCTTTAATTCTAATTTCTATTTTTTATAAGTCGATATCAAGATCAACTACTTCTTCTTCAACAGTTTCTTCTTCTTCTGGAGTCTTCTTCAGAACTGCATACAGAACACCTGTGATGACAGAACCGATGGCACAAGCTAATAACCACAGACCAACCTTGTTAGAAAGTGGAGCAACTAAGATACCACCATGAGAAGCTGGAGTACCAACACCCCATACCATAGCTAAGCCAGAAGCGATAGCAGAACCGATCATTGAAGATGGAACAACTCTTAATGGGTCTTCAGCAACGAATGGTAATACACCTTCAGTGATGAAGCATAAGCCCATTGGGATACATGTATAAGCAGCATCCTTCTGCTGACGAGTGAACTTCTTTGGAGCTAAGATTGCAGCTAAGCCAACACCGATTGCAGGTGTCATACCGCCGATGATCTTTGCTGTTTCAGCACATTCACCGATTCCGCCAGTCTGTGGGTTGTCTGCGTATAATGCGTTAGCAGCCATTGAAGCAGTCTTGTTGATAGGGCCGCCCATGTCGAAGCCCATGCAAGCACCGATAACAGCACCAACAACGAATAATGAACCAGCAGCTAATGACTGAATCCAACCCTGGAATGCTAACATGATAGCTGATAATGGTTTCATTAAGATACCGAAGAATACGAATGTAGCACAGCAAGTAGCGATTACTGGAATGATTAATACAGGCATTAAACCCTGTAAAGCCTTAGGCATCTTCCAAGTCTTCATCCACTTTACGAAGTAACCAACTAAGAAGCCCATCAGCATAGCGCCAACGAAACCAGTCTTAGTAGGACCACCAGCATAGTAACCAATTGCGAAACCAGGAACGATACCAGGTCTGTCTGAGATTGAGTATGCGATACCAGCACATAAGAATGCATAAGCCCAGTTGAAGCCGTTTCCGTTCATTTCACCTAACATATGCATGAAGTCTGATATCTTAGTGATTGAGTAGCCAGAATATGCTAAACCACCGATAGTTGGATCTGACAGTGGTACGCCACTCCATGAATAAGCCTTCTGAATAGCACCTGTAATACCGGCCATAACAACCATAGGAATCAGGAATGAAATACCAGTCATGATGTGCTTTCTAAATTCTGAAAATTTCATATAATAGTCTTCCCCTCTAATTTTTTATAAAACTAAATTATAATACTACTGTTTTGCTGCCAGTTTCTTTTCAATCGTAGATAATAAGCTCTTTGGCTGCTTCAATGCGACTGAAATAGGAACGTCAACAATCTTTTTGCCCTTGAAACGATCAGCGCCACGGATTGCGATATCGTGAGTGTACAGAACAACGTCAGCGTTTCTGATGTCTTCAGCTGTCAGTTCGTTCTCGATACCTGCAGAGCCCTGAGTTTCAACCTTAATATCATGGCCTAATTCTTCTGCAGCCTTTTGCAGTTTTTCGGCAACGATGTAAGTGTGAGCAATGCCTGCTGTACAAGCTGTAATTGCAACAATTTTCATATAGAAACTCCTTTCATAATCTTGAATTAGCTTAACTTATTTTATAATAGTTTTTTTTCTTCCTCAATATAGTTTCATGCAAAAATTATATAAA
>JAFUCG010000049.1 GCA_017459795.1 Erysipelotrichaceae bacterium
CTTTTCCGTTTTAGTGGACTTCAGGCTGCGCCATTTTCATTCAGATATTCCAAAGTATTGAATGAAGCAATTATTCTTACCTTTTTCAACCCCTCTTCCAGTTTTTCATATATTTGTCTGGCAGAAAGGCCTTCATCTCTTAACATTGCCGCATATTTTACCACTACTGTATAGCTGAAACAGAAATGTCTGGTATCAAATACCAGTACCTTGCCTTCAAAATCCAAGGCAGCTGTATTGGCACTTTGATTACAGCCTGAAACACCGGATGAGATGGTCAGGCAAATTACTTCATCGTATTCCTCTAATGCCTTTTCAAATTCCTCCCCATACTGAAACGGTGTGATCTGACTTGTCTTGGGAAACAGATCATTATTCTCCAGTTTATCGTAGAATTCAGTATTGGATATTGTTACACCATCAAGATATTCTTCATCACCAAAGTAATATCTTAACGGTAATATTCTTACATTCAGTTTTTCACCTTCAGCCTGAGGTAAGTCACAGGCTGAATCACAGATAATTCTTACACTCATAACTCTTTACCTCAATAAAGCATTATAATTATTTCTTTAACAAATTGAAACAATAATACTATCAACAAAGGCAAAAGCCTGGAAACCAGGCTTTTGTCTAATAGATTATAATTGCTTATTCAACGCTGTTTACGATCTCGTAAATGGCGTCCTTGATCTTCAGGTTAACTTCCTTAGCCTTTTCATTAGTTTCCTGTTCTGTATAGAAATAGAACTTGATCTTAGGTTCAGTGCCTGATGGTCTGATGGCAAACCAACTGTTATTTTCCAGGAAGAATCTCAACACGTTACTGGCTGGGATGTTTTCATAACCATTGATGTAGTCAATGACTTTTACTACCTTGTAGCCAGCTACTTCTGTTGGTAAGTTATTTCTGACATAACTCATCATTCTCTTGATTCTGTCAGCCCCATCTAAGCCTTCCAGAATCATGTTTGGCTCATATTCGTTGAAGTGACCGTATGTATCATATAATTCGTTTAAGACGTTCCAAAGGGTCTTTCCCTGCTTACGGTAATAAGCTGCAGCTTCCGCAACGAGCATGCCGGCTGAGATGCCATCCTTGTCTCTGATTTCCGGGCAGGCCGCATAGCCTACTGATTCCTCATAGCCAAAGAGATATTCATAACCGTTATCCTGTAACCAAGGTATCTGGCCGCAGATGTTCTTAAAGCCGGTTAATGATTCAAACATCTTGACGCCATATGCTTCTGCCATCTTGGTACTCATTGTACTGGTAACGATTGATTTTACCATGGCACCGTTTTCAGGTAATGTACCGGCTGTCTTATGGCCTTCGAGAATGTAGTTGACTAACAAGTAACCGGTCTGGTTACCGTTTAACGGGATGTAATTGCCTTCATCATCCTTTAATTCGATTGCGAATCTGTCACCGTCAGGGTCACAAGCCATTAATAATTCAGCACCGAATTCCTTACCGATCTCTTCGCTGATTCTGAATGCCTTTGGATCTTCAGGATTAGGATAGCCAACGGAAGTAAAGTCTGGATCAGGGTCCTTCTGTACATCAACAATCTTCCAGTTTCTGAAACCTCTGTCTCTTAACATGGTGGTAAATGGAACTGAAGAAGCACCGTTTAATGGTGTAAAGACAAGTGGAATGTCGAGATCCAGTTCATCGCCACTGTGAATGGCAATGCTTTCAACAAGGTCTAGATATTCCCTGTCATACTTAGGGCCTAAGATGGTGATCATGCCACTCTTGACTCCTTCATCAAAGTCAGACTTCTTTACATCCCTGAACAGGTCAACCTTATTAATGCATTCGGTCATGCCGTCAGCGACACTGCTGCTTACCTGACAGCCATCTTCCCAATATGCCTTATAGCCGTTATATACCTTTGGGTTATGAGAAGCTGTAATGTTGATACCGGCAATGGTGTTAAGTCTTCTGACAGACCAGGCCAGCTGCGGTGTGGTTCTTAAACCAGGATAAACATATGCCTTAATGCCGTTGGCAGCTAAGATGCCTGCTGTTAATTCACAGAATTCATGTGAAAAGTGACGAGGGTCATGAGCAATGACTACCCCTCTGTCCATGGCTTCCTGTCCATAGGAAATGATGTAATCGGCGATGCCCTGTGTTGCCTTACCAACTGTGTAGAAATTCATCATGTTGGTACCAGCCCCAACCTTTCCTCTTAAGCCGGCTGTACCGAATGAAAGATCCAGGAAGAATCTTTCATTTATTTCCTTGTCATCATCCTTAATGCTTAACAGTTCCTTTCTTAAAGGATCATCTTCCTCTAAGTTGTCGAGCCATAATTGATATTTTTCAAGATAATTCATATTAAACCTCTTCCTTCTTTTTACTTCTCATCAGCTTATTATACGCCTGATGTAATTGCTTGGTTTGTACGTGGGTGTAGATCTGGGTCGTTGATATGTCACTGTGACCTAATAATTCCTGTACGGTTCTTAAGTCAGAATCACTGCCCAGTAAGTGGGTCGCAAATGAATGTCTTAGGGTATGAGGTGAAATGTTCTTGTCAAACCCCAGTTCCTGTTGTTTCTTCTTTATGATTTCAAATACATATTGCCTTGATAAGGGATTGCCATGGGAATTGATGAAGAAATAATTGCTCTTCTTTCCATCAAGCCATCTCTCTCTGGTGTATTTGTAATAGCCGTTTAACCTGTCGGCTGTATCATCGTCAAAGAGCACTACTCTTTCCTTATTGCCCTTGCCTAAGACTCTGATGATCTTATGATTAAGATTTATCTGCCTGATCTGCAGTTCAGTAAGTTCACTTACTCTCATTCCCGTAGAGTATATTAACTGTAATATCAGCCTATGGAACCTTTCCAGTTCATCAGCGTCATTGAAGCTGTTGAACAAGGTTGCTATTTCCTCTTCATTAAGGAAAGTCGGCAGATGATCCTTATTGATCTTAACTGACTGACTGGTAGTTGGATTAGGATAATTGAAGTTAATGAACAGATAGTTATGCATGCCTCTGATCGACGATAAGGCATGAGCTACCGTTGCCTTCTTATTGCGATCCAATAGAGAACCGATGAAATACTGAACGTCCAAGGCTTTAACGTCCTCTATTTCTTCTATGTCACAATCATCCAGAAACTCTTGGTATTTCTTAAGATCATTCTTAAATGCATCTACTGTCTTCGGTGATTTCTGTTCAATTACCGAAATGTAATATATGTAATTATTAATCGCTTCCTGTACTTTCATACTTACATTATACATTAATCATGAGCTGATTGGGCCTTTTCAAGTAACTCACTTGCGGCCTTCAAGGCTGCTTCTGAAATACCTGAAGTTGATAAGACAGCTATTTCCTTAATTCTGTCTTCAGCATTCAATAACTCAACGTTTGTTTTGGTAGAAATGCCGTCATCCTGCTTGGAAATATGATAATGATAGTCACCATGAGCAGCGACACTGGCAAGATGAGTTACCGCAAATACCTGAGTGCTCCTGGAAATGTCATGCATCTTCAAGCCAATGTTAAAGGCAACATAACCACTGACACCGGTATCAATTTCATCAAATATGACTAATCTTGAACCCTGTAACTTACTGAAGATGGTCTTTAAGCCAAGCATTAATCTTGAAAGTTCGCCGCCGCTGGCAACCGTTGATAATTCTCTTAACGGCTGGCCTGGGTTCATTGAAATCAAGAATCTGATTGAATCAAGTCCCTTGGCGCCGGCCGCTGTTTCTTCAAATTCAACCATGAATCTGGCCTTTTCCAGATTCAGATCTCCCAGTTCCCTGACAATTTCCTTTTCCAGCTCCTTAGCTTTTTTCTTTCTGTTTTCTCTTACAACGAGAGCCTTCTTTTCAAACAGTTCATAGGCTTTCTCAGTACGCTTTCTTAACTGAGACAGTACCTCTTCTCTGTTATCGACACTTTCAAGCTGTTTTCTGATGTCTTCAGCCTTACTAATGATTTCCTTTACGCTTGAACTGTACTTACGCTTGATGCGCTGAATCTCAAATAATCTGCTGTTGAGTTCATCAACAGTGTTTACATCCATTTCATCATTGCCAAGATAACTGACAATTGCATCATAGTCATCCTGTAAGCTGTAGTAGGCATTATTGATGTTTTCAACATTACCCTTTATTTCATCATATTCTTCAAGAGAAGAACTGATTTTGGTAAAGCTGTAGAGATTATCGAGTATGCCGTGATCTAACAGGTCTCTGTGCTTATCACGAGACGGCTGCAGTTTTTCCTGTTCAGTGTATAACTTCAGCGTCTGCTGGATGTCTTCCTCTTCGCCTTCCTTTAAATGAAGTTTTTCAATTTCATTTAACTGGTATCTTAAAAGGTCCAGCTGAGCTTCGTTGTATTCATTCTTAAGAAGATCATCATATTCCTTTTCCAGTTTATGATAATCAGCGTATAATCCCTTTAATTCCTGAAGATCATCATCGTCTTGAGAGTAGCTGTCAAGTAAATCAAGATGGTATTTATCGATTAAAAGATACTGATTGTCATGTTGACAATGAATGTCCACATAGTCTTTCATCAATTCTCTGATGAATGATACAGTAGCGTTCTTCCCATTAAGCTTAGTAACGCTCTTACCATCTACGCTGATTTCTCTATTGATGACTAACTGGTCATCCTTATAGCCATTAGCTACAAGTTTTTCTCTTAATGATTGTGTTAAATCGAATGTACCCTGAATGATGGCCTTATCCGTGCCGTTTCTGATCATTGAAGTATTCATTCTTTCCCCGATGAGTATACTTACACAGTCGATGAAAATGCTCTTACCGGCACCTGTTTCACCAGTAAAGACACTGAAGCCATTATTGAAGTCCAGATTGACTTCTTCTATCAAGATGAAATCCTTAATGTATAGTTTCTGTAACATTCGATTCCTCCTACTCTATTCTCTTATCAAGTGCAGAAGATATTCCTGATTGCCATCCTGTCCCTTGATCGGAGATAACATGTATTCAATTAGTTTCAGTCCATGCTGCAAGGCTGCTTCTTCAGTTTCTTTCAGCCTTTGAGCAACAATGTCCTGATTGTTTACGATTCCGTTTTTATTGAGATAGGCATTGCCTACTTCAAACTGTGGTTTGAACAATACAACTGCTTCCTTACCAGTTTCCAACACATCACTTATTGCCTCAAATATCTTGCTACAGCTGATGAAGGAAACATCCATGCAGATGAAATCAATCAGCTCTGGAAAGTCTGCCTTACGCAGGTAACGGGCATTTACCCCTTCCTTGGCTATGACTCTTGTATCATTAAGCAGCTTTTCAGCGAGCTGATCATGACCAACGTCAAAGGCGTAAACCTTTTGGGCTCCAAACTGCAGACAGCAGTCCGTAAAACCACCTGTTGAAGCACCAATGTCCAAAACAGTCAGGTTTTCAAGGCTTATTCTAAATGTCTTTAGAGCTGCTTCCAGCTTATGCCCCCCTCTGGAAACATAACTAAGTTCTTCCTTTTCTACTTCAATATTGTCGCTGTCTGATACCTCATAACCACCTTTAGTGATGATTCGGCCATTTACCTTAACTTTTCCGGCCTTTATGTAATTAGTTGCCTGAGATCTGGTTGGAAACTGACCGCTTTCTGTCAGATATACCGACAGTTTTACTTTTTCAGACATGTATCTATTTCCTCAAACAGTGAATTGATGTCAATGCCGTGTCTGCGCTTCAAGTCTACGGAATTGATGCCTGAATCATAACTTGTTTCAAGGGCAAAGTTATATAAGCTAACGCTCTTGTTCTCTTCTGAATAGTAATTGACTATTTCCTGGCCAAGACCGCCAACATTAATGTCTGTCGTATAAACGAATACCGGTTTTTTCAGCATTGCCAGTTTATCCAGCAAGTCATAGTCAATTGGCTTGATAAATCTGGCATTGACAACGGAAATGTTGAAGTCATTCTTATTGGCCTTTTCAATGACTCTGTCAACGTAATGACCATATGTAATGACAACTGCGTCGGCCTTATTGAGATCACCGGTAATGTCCCAGTGATAGTCTTCATATTTTTCATTTGTTGAGAAGTTTTCATCCCTTATGACGATCAAAGGATATCTGATTGCCATTGGCCTGTCATAGCTTAATGATGTATTCAGAAGTCTGATCATTTCGTGTCCGTTAGCCGGCTGGGCAACGACAACGTTTGACAAGGTATTGAGTAAACTTACGTCATATACGCCAAAGTCATCGCTCTTATCACCGATAAGACCGGCATCATTGATCAGCATCGTTATCGGCAGATTGTTTCGGGAAATCAGATCATTGATCTGGTCATAACACCTTTGTACCGCTACTGACGGTAATAATACAAATGTACGGTTATTCTTGCTTGCCAAACCGGAAGCGAATATCAGTGCCGAACTGTAGCTGTAACCGTAATTGTAATAACGTTCGCCAAAGCTGTTTTCTAAGCCGTCATACATTCCTGACTGTGGGAAATCAGTCTTAACGAAGTAAATGTCTTCATTACTGTTAACAGTTTCAGCCAGCCACTTCAATACGATCTCATTAGTATATTTGAAGTTGCTGTCTCTGTTTATCACCATCTGTGGCTTGTTTGTTACAACGTGCAGAACGATTGGATTCTGCTTGCTCTTGGCCATTCTGAAGGCCTTTACCAGCTCTTCAATGTTATGGCCGTCAACCGGTCCCAAGTAATCAATGTCAAACTCCTTGAATAAGGTATCGGAAATGATGAAGTTCTTCACATTGTCCTTCATGCTTCTCAAGGTATTAAGAGTCTTTGCACCAATTACATTGGCATTCAGAGTATTTCTGACACTGTTTTTCAGATTGACATATGTCTTTGAATATCTGAACTTGGTTATCATGGAATTGAAGCCGTTATGACTTATCTTTTCCTCATCGTTGTCATTTATAATGATTATTATTTTCTTTTTTAATTCCCCTATTTTCTTAAGAGCATCCAGGGCAATATTACTGGTAATGGCCTTTTCACCTATCAACACGACAATTTCATTATTGCCATTAGTATCTTCTCTTACTTCAGCCATGCCTAAGGCTGCTGTTAAGGCTGTTGCCGGATGCATGGACTTCCATTTCGGGGTAAAATCAGAATTCAGTATTTTCTGTATTTCATACATGTAATCCATGTCAAATACGTAGTCGTCTTTAACGCAGTCGAAAACATAGTTCAGGGCAACATTAATGTCAACACTGCTTAATAAGCTGCGTTCATTGTTTACCTTGGACTTATGAAGTACATCCTTGATATCCTTGGACACCTTGGATAGTTCACTTATTTTTAACTGTTTTAGAGTAAAGTGTTTGTCCATATTTTATTTCTTTCTGTCTTTCATGCTCATGATCAGATTTCTCGTGTTTTCAAAGCTGAATTGAGTATCATTTCCTAATTCATTAAAGATGTTTTCATACATCTCAGCATAGGTACTGGATGCCTTTTCTTCACCTAACAAGGTGTAATAGGTAGACTTTTTATTGTCTTTGTCTGAAGTAGACTTACCCATTACTTCTGCCCCGCTGGTGAAATCAAGAACGTCATCCTGAATCTGGAAGGCAACGCCAAGTTCATGGCCGATCTTGTCAAACATCTCAATGTATTCTTCCTTACTGGCAATGATGCAGGCGGATACTAAAGGTAAGGCCAGTAAGTCCCCTGTCTTATGGTAATCGGTCTCCTTCAGCTGTTCGATGGTTACATCTTCATTATCCGTATATTCCATGTCCAGCATCTGGCCCTGAATCATTCCTTCGTGTCCTGCATACTTGGCCAGTCTGGAAATAACCTTTACGGTCTTTTCAGGAGAAATGTTACTTTCAGAAGCTACTTCAAAGGCCATTGTCAGTAAGCCGTCTCCTGCCAGTATTCCCGTAGCCTCACCAAACTTCTTATGATTGGTCAGTCGGCCGCGTCTGTAATCATCGTTATCCATGGCTGGTAAGTCGTCATGAATAAGTGAATAAGTATGGATCATTTCAATGGCACTGGCTGCGTGTAATCCCTTTTCCGGATCTTCGCCAAAATCTTCAAGCAGTTCCAATAACAGTAACGGTCTTAAACGCTTTCCAGGAGCCATCAGAGAATAATTCATGGCTTCATTGATTACTTTATCGTCTTTGATCAAAGTCGCCAGAAACGCCTCAAAAACATCCTTATTCATCAATGTTCTCCTGACCGGTTAATTCATTGAGCTTTGCGGAAAAAGACTTGAGCTTATCATCGCAATACTTTGCCAGTTTAAGTCCTTCTTCATAGAGTTTGAGTCCCTCATCCAAGGTACATTCATTCTTCTGGATGATGCCAGTAATCTCTTCCAGTCTCTTCATTGCTTCTTCAAATGTTATCTGCTTATCCATGTTTTACCCTCCTGAGTGGTTTTACATCTATTATTCCATCAACATATCTGACTGACATGTCTTCATTCATTTCTATTTCATCGACACTCTTGATAACCTTGCCGTTTTGTGCGCTGATGGCATAGCCTCTCTGCATCGTCTTTAATGGCGATAAGTTATCTAGTGAAGTTATGAGATTGGCGTAACGGTAGCTCTGATTCTCATAGAATCTTTCAACCGTATTCTTCAGCATTGTTTTTTCCCTTACCAGATTACCCTGCTGCTCAGTAACCATTTTCATCATGGAACCGTTCATCTGAGATAATCTGTTATTGATCATTTCGCTGTAAGTACTGATGTTTTTATCAAGGCTCAGAGAAATGATGTTCTTCATGGAAGAAAGCTTCATGCTTATCTGATCAACCGTCTTACCATAGCCAGCCAGTTTGACATTATAGTAATCAAGTGTCTGGTAAATGTTATTGATCCTGTTTTCCAGAGATGTATGCATCAGACTTACGTAATTAGTAATGTTATCCTGCACTTCATGGTAGTCAGGTGTTGCGGCTGTGGCAGCTGCGGTTGGCGTAGCAGCTCTTAAGTCAGCTACCAGATCAGCAATCGTTATGTCAATTTCATGACCGATGCCGGTAATTACCGGGGTCTTGCATTCATAAATCGCTTTGGCAATGTTTTCATCATTGAAGCACCATAAGTCATCAACGCTTCCCCCACCTCTGGCTAAAATCAATATGTCACTGCCTAAGGAATCGGCCTGTCTTAAGGCACTTACGACACTTTCAACGGCTTCCTTGCCTTGAACAATGGCATAGACTTCCTTAAGTACGACATGCGGCCACCTTCTGGCAATCGTAATTCTGATATCCTGCAAGGCAGCGGTATTGGCTCCTGTAACAACGGATATCTGTTCCGGATAGGCTGGAATTGGTTTCTTACGGCTTTCATCAAAATATCCTAAAGGTTCCAGTTTCTTTCTGGTTCTTTCAAACTGAATATAAAAATTACCCTGGCCAGAAAGCTGCATGTCTGATACGATCAGCTGCAGTTCGCCACGGTTTTCATATACATTTACACTTCCGGTCACAATGACGCTGTCTCCATCCTTAGGGATGAACCCAACGGCATTGTTATAGCCTTTGAACATGGCACAGCGAATGCTTGAGCCATTGTCCTTTAAGGTAAAATACCAATGGCCACTACCCTTGTAACTACTAAAATTTCCAAGTTCACCCTGGACTTTTACAGTTCTGAGATTATTATCAAAGGTCAGTTTGTTCTTTATGTAACTGACAAGCTGGGTAATGGTCCATATGGAATCTATCATATCTGATCCAAGACTCCGTTAATCAGTTTTGGAGCATCGTCATCACAGTATTTCTTGGCAATTTCTACGGCCTCATTAATGACGATGGCCTTATCGGTATCACTGTGAAGCAGTTCTTCCGCACTCATTAACAGTATAGCCTGTTCAATGTATCCGAGTCTGTCATAATCCCATGATTCTGTTAAGTGTGAAGAAATGACTTCTCTTAATTCATCCATGTTGTTGATCGTCTCAACAGTTTTTTCAACAATAAAAGA
>JAFUCG010000050.1 GCA_017459795.1 Erysipelotrichaceae bacterium
CAATACATCGTATACAGAGAAATGTTGGCTAATGATGATTTTGAAGGCTACAGCGACTGGTATTTTTCTCCAATAGGTAAACTCTTTACTCATGAAGAAAAAGCCCTGATCAGAGCCTATGCTTACTTGGATAAGCAGTTAACCGCTGATGAGAATATTAGTGAAGAATCACTTGATGAACTGGCAAAGCAGTACATTTTAGAACCTGCACCGGAAAAGCCAAGAAAAAAAAGCTTATTTAAGCTCTGAATATAGTATTTCAATCGTTCATTACAGTCCTGGAAACAGGGCTTTTTTTAATAACTGTAAATGAATAACAAATTAGTATTTGTGTAATTTGAAATATTTTTCTTTTTATGTAATTTTTGTGTAAATTTGAAACAGATTGATGTAAAATGAATCATAAGAAATGATTTGTTTTTCATTTATATGAAAATCTAGTTGAGGGGAAACTTATGAAAAAGAGACTCAAAAATCTGCTCGTACTGTTTCTCTCAGTGATGTTGACTGTGTCACATCTTAATGTGAACTATGTTCGTGCTGAAGAGACAGGCGAAGGCTTTGGTGGTGAGCCGATAACTGAAGTCGAGAAAAACGGCTTGTTCAGTTCTCCACTGTTAGGCGAATTTGAAGAAGAGCAGGAGCAGGAAGACACCAGTGAACTTTATGATGCAATTTATGAAGACACTGATGTTGTTCGTGTATCCATTGTTCTAAGAGGTGATTCTGCCATTGATGCAGGATACTCAATTGAAGGCATTGGTACAAACTATTGGGCAAATTCGTACCGTGATTCCTTAAAGAGACAACAGGACAGTGTTGCCAAGAGGATTGCCAACAGAGTATTAGATGGCGAAGAACTTGAAGTTGTATGGAACCATACATTGGCAGCCAACATCATGTCTGCATATGTTCCATATGGCAAGATCGAGGAAATCAAGAAGATAAGTGGCGTTAAGGATGTTTTCATTGAAAACAAATATGAGGCCGCAACTACTTCCGGTGGTTCAGTAAATGATCCTAATATGATCACTTCACGTGACATGACACAGACGACTGGCGAAAATGCCTCTGAGTATACAGGTCAGGGCAGTAAGGTTGCGATCATCGACACCGGTCTTGATATTGAACACATCTCATTTGATGCTGATGCATTCATGCATGCTGCTGAAGAAGACGGCTTTGCTGATCAGTTAATGACTGAAGCCGATGTTAAGGCTGTAGAAGGTTCCTTGAACGTTCCTGGTCAGTATTTAAATGAAAAGATTCCATACTACTATAACTATGTTGATGGAAATCTTGACGTTTCTCACGTTAATGATACTGAAAGCGGTCATGGTTCTCATGTTGCCGGTATTGCTGCAGCTAATAAGTACATTGAAGAGGAAGATGGCAGTTTTGTTAATGCCGTTGAAAAGTACTATGCAGTCGGTCAGGCACCAGATGCACAGGTCTTTGTTATGAAGGTATTTGGCGCTGGCGGTGGCGCATATGATTCTGACTACTTTGCTGCTATTGAAGACGCAATCGTATTAGGCGCTGATTCTGTTAACCTGTCATTAGGTTCAAGTGTTCCTGGTTTTGTTTATGCAAACAATGAATATCAGGATATTCTTAATAATCTTGTTGATAAGGGTACAGTTATCGTCTTCTCAGCCGGCAATAACAGTAGCTGGGACCAGGTAAGTCAGTTATATGCAGATGACATTAACTACAGTGCCGGTGGTACTCCTGGTACATATCTGAACACATTCAGTGTTGCTTCTGTAGATAATGATGGCTATACCGGTGAAATGCTGGATATCAGCGGTGAACTGATTCCATTTGGTGAAAGTGCCTCCTATGGCAATTTACCTATTGCTACGCTTGCAGGTGATCATGAATACATTTATGTAGATGCAATCGGTTATATTTATGATCAGGATTATGATTATGGAGTTAACTTATTTGAATTCATTCCTGAATTAGTTGAAGGCAGAATTGCTGCATGTAACCGTGGATCAAGTTCTTTCTACATGAAGGCTAACGGTGCTGTTGAGGCAGGTGCCATTGCCACTATTATTGTAAATAATCAGCCTGGTGCTATGGGTGGCATGAATCTTAAAGGGTATGAACATACAGAACCTGTAGTATCCATCTTACAGACAGATGGTGAGTTATTAAAAGATAAAGCTACTGAAAAAGGAACATTCACAGGCATTGAACTTGTTTATGATGAGGAAGGTAATTTAACAGGTTATCAGGAAAAAGATTATGACTACTATATTGGTAAAATAACTGTCAGTGGAGACATCTCAAATATTAAATACAACAGCGAGACCTACATGGTCAGTGATTTTTCAAGCTGGGGTGTTCCTGGCTCATTAATCTTAAAACCTGAAATCGCTGCTCCTGGTGGAAACATTTATTCCTTAAAGGCTCTGCAGTTAGCTGAAGATGATAAAGGTAACGTTTATTCTACAGGTGGCCATGATGAGTATGAACTTGAATCAGGCACATCTATGGCTGCTCCACAGATCGCAGGTATCATTGCAGTTATTGCTCAGTACTACCGTGAAAACGACATCGAAGCAAAGACTGGCTTAACATTAAGACAGTTTGCTCAGTCATTACTCATGAGTACAGCTACACCGTTGATTGATGACTATGACTGCTACTTCCCGGTATTACAGCAAGGTGCAGGTCTTGCTAATGTTGAAGGCGTTGTATCAGCTAAGTCATTTATCCATATGAGTGAAGATGATGAAACCTTGACAGCAAAGACCGGTGTTGCAGCCGACTATAAGATCAAGGCTGAGATGGGCGATGATGCTAGTCGCGCTGGACAATACGAATATACATTTGACATCACTAACTTTGGTGATGAAACAATCAAATATAACTTAAATACTGATTTATTTACTCAGGACATTGAGGAATGGGAAGATACAGAATATCTGGCTCACTACACAACAGACATTACTGGCAATGTAACATATAACATTGTTGTTGATGCTGAAGGTCATGACGTAGATAAAGATGGCGATACAGATCAGGATGATGCTCAGGCAATTCTTGATTACCTGACAGGTAACAGAGATGGTGCTGAACTTGATCTGGAAGCCGGTAAGTTAGATGAAGATGATGAAGTTACATCAAGAGATGCATATCTGTTATTGATGTTCTTGGAAAATGAATATGGCATTGGTGAAGACTGGTTCTATTTACAGGCCGGTAAACAGGCTACTGTAACAGTTTCTATCGATGTATCATCAAGTGCTCTTAAGGGCAGAGAAAACGGTGGTTATGTTGAAGGCTTTACATATGTAAAGGGTGATAAGGATGTTGAACACAGCATTCCATTACTGGCTTACTATGGCAGCTGGACAGATCCATCAATGTATGATGCAGTATCTTACTTAGAACAGGCAATGGGTTCAAGCGAGAAGTATTCATACTTTGACGCTGAAAACACAAATGGCTATCAGCTGAAATATAAGGATAACAGAACAGCATGGTTCACAGGTAACCCATATGTTGCTGAACCTGATATTGATGAAGAAAGATTTGCCATGAACAGTGCAACAACAATCAGAAATGCACGTTATACATTAATCAGAAACGGTATTGCCAGAGAAGTACTGATTAAAGATGCAGAGGGTAATATCGTTAAGAAAACCGGATTTGCTAACGGTGCAACTTATGGTGCATTCTATAACTCCCAGACAACCAATCCTGGATGGGAACAGACAGGAGCTCAGAGGGTTACAATCAGTACTAAACCTGCAGATTTAGGATTTGCCGAAGGAGATCAGTTCTCCGTTGAATTATATAACGTTCCTGAATACTATGGCTTGTTAGCTTCAGAAGTCAGCGGTAACAGCATTACTGAAGATCAGCTGTTAGGCTATATCGAAGACGGCGAAGTTGGTGATGGAGCTGTATTAGGCTACAGTTTCACTGTTGATGATACTGCACCAGTCATTTCAAAATATGAAATGAGTGAAGACAAGTCTACTATCACAGTTACAGCCAAGGATAATTATTACATCGCATTCATTGGATTAATGGATGTTACTGGTAATGAAGTAATCTTAGCTGAAGTGCCAGAACAGAGCGCTCCAGGCGAAGAAGTAACAGTTACCTTAGATGTCACAAGTGTTGAAAATCTGCCAAATGCAGCAGCACTCGTCGTTGGTGACTATGCTCATAATGAAGAGATCAGACTTGCACGTTTCAGAGAAGGCACTGTTGAATATAAGTATTATGTATATCAGTTAACAGATGAAATTGTTGACGGTGGTGAATACATCATCGCTAACAGCAATGTTGCCGGTAAGGCATATGCTTTATACACTAATGACCCTGGTTTTTATACTTCATCAGCTAGAACAGTAATCCATGATGATGCTGAAATACCTTATATTAAGGTTGAAGATGCAGAAGATAAAATTTTATGGGAATCAACCGCATTCGTTGCTGGTGGTCAGTTGTATGGCTACTTTATTACAAGTGTTGCTGATGGTGGTTATTTAAGAGATTTAGATCCTGATACTCCATTTGCTAATTTACCTGGTATGAATTATGGTGGATTGTTCATGTATGATGAAAACTTAATGTATGCATATCCATATGAAAGTGGTATGTATTATGATTCAGGATACTTCATGTTTGGTGAACCTGCACCTGTTTACTTATATGTAAAGACAGAGATTGTTGAGGAAATTGATCCTGAAGAAGTAAGTTCAATCACAATTAATCCTTCATCAGTAACCTTAATCATGGGCGTCGATGAATCCAGACAGTTAACTACAACAATTTCTCCAGTAACAGTTGAAGATAAGAGTGTAACTTGGACATCAGGTGATCCTGAAATTGCAACAGTTGATGAAAACGGCCTAGTTAAGGCTGTATCAGTCGGTGAAGTAACTGTTACTGCAACATCTAATAAAACGCCAGACATGAGTGCTACAGTAAATGTAAACGTTGTTGAAGCAGAACCTATGAACGCATATATCTATGGTCTGGTTTCTAATGCTGATGGTGTTGGAATTGCCATGATTGATATGAATGACATGGCAACATATCCTGCAATGTCTGAAGTTGATGAAA
>JAFUCG010000051.1 GCA_017459795.1 Erysipelotrichaceae bacterium
CCGCCATATTACTAATGATATTGAAGATTAATACTTCAGAGCTGTATCAAGGGCGATTTCCATCATCTTGGTGAATGCATGCTGTCTTTCTTCAGCAGTTGTTTCTTCACCGGTTACGATTGAATCAGATACAGTTAATAAGCAGGCTGCCTTCTTGCCTAAGTGCTTTGCATTGTGGAATAAGGCAAATGATTCCATTTCAGCAGCTACACAGCCATACTTGGCATAGTTAGGATCAAATTCAGGTGTATCGATGTAGAATACGTCACTTGAACTGATTGTTCCTTCAACGATTGGGTAACCTAACTTGGCAGCTGATTCTCTCAGGTCTTCATTTAATTCAGGATTTGGCCACTGGATCTCATCCATGTCACCGTTTTGTACCTGAGCATATGTTGACTTACTGTAGGCATTCTTAGCTAATACGATGTCATATACGTGTACTTCTGGAACCATTGCGCCTGTTGTACCGATACGGATGATGGCATCAACATCATAGAATTTGTACAGTTCATATGAATAAATACCGATGCTTGGCATGCCCATGCCACTGCCCATTACTGAAACCTTATGGCCCTTATAAGTACCTGTGTAACCTAACATGCCTCTGACATGGTTGAATTCTACAGGGTTTTCCAGATATGTTTCAGCAACGAATTTAGCTCTTAAAGGATCACCTGGCATTAAAACGATTTTTGCGATGTCTCCCTTATTTGCACTGTTATGAGGTGTACTCATTATAAAATCCTCCTTTTCTTACTTCTCTTTTATCATTGGTTTTATAATTTTCTCTACTATTAAAGTAACATAAAAGACTGATTCTTTCAATTATCAGTCTTTCTTGGTGTTATCGTTATTCTTGCCCTTACGCTTTTCCTTCTTAGGCTTTTCCTTTTCACTGATGCGGAAAACAACGCCCTTTTCCAGGTTTTCAGCACCGATGTCATAGCCATAGGCATGGGCTACCTTGCTGCAGATGCTTAAGCCTAGGCCAAACTTGCCCTTAGTGCCCTTTTCAAATGGCTTGAACAGTTTCTGCATTCTTTCCTCGCTGATGCAAGGACCATCATTACTGATGGATAATTCATTAGGCTTCAATGTAATGTCAATTCTTGTTTCGGCATATCTTAAGGCATTGTCGATCAGGTTTTCAATTACAACTCGCCATGATTCATCATCACCCTTGAAAATGGCTTCCTGAAGGTCATAGTCAATTGTTACTTCCGGTCTGATCATCTTTAATGATAAGAGAACCTTTTCAATTGTTTCCTTCATGTTGGTGGTCTTATCGGTATCCTTGGCCTGATCCATCATGTAGTCAAGTCTGTTTAAGAACAGTAAGCTGTATACCTTCTGTTCCAGACGGTTGGCGTTATCAACGATGACGTCAACGCTCTTTTCCAAAGTATCATATGGATAAATGCCATCCTTAATGCTTTCGGCATAGGATTTGATGGTCGCAATTGGGGTCTTTAAGTCATGGGAAATGTTATGAATCATTTCTTCCTTGGTTTCTTCCTGACGCTTTAATTCATCCTGCAAGGATACCAGCTCCGTAGCCAGTTCACCTATTTCATCCTTACGTTCAATCTTAAGAGTAGCCTGTTCTCCTTTTCTTACCCTGTCTATGTAGATACGGATCTGCTGCAATGGGGTAATGATACTTAATGTCCAGAACAGAATCAGGATGAACAGAATCGTAACAACGAAGAAGGTAGTATTTGAAACTTTGGTCAGAAGCGTATTTTCAATGTTCTGGCCATAGGCATAATCAATGATGGAAACTATTACCCTGTTATTGTCGATTCTGTAAGAACGGTAATAGTATTTTGAATCAATAATTTCAGTTACTCCTTCACTCCAGCTTTCTTCCAGTTCATTGGCCAGTTTGCCTACTTCTTCCTGAAACTGTGGGGTAAAGGTAGAAGCACTGATCTGTAAACTCATGACATCTCTGGTAAACACGAAGTGTGATACCTGAGCATCAGCGCCAATCTCACTGGTTCCAAAACTGCTGGCTTCAACTCTGGAGACAATGGTATTCTGCGAAGTACGCACGATGTTCATTGTCTGGTTACTGACGAAATCAGTAATGTTTCCTCTCAGATATACGCTGAAAAAGGCCAATATGATAAAGGCCAAAGAAAACATTATGAGTGTCAGCTGCTGTACCAGCGATAAGTCTGTAATTGAGCGAAATAATTTACGCATTAATCCAACCTGTAACCGAAACCGTATAATGTATGAATGTTAAGGTCCGGCATTTTCTTTCTTAATCTACGCAAGGTATCATCAACAACTCTGTCACTACCGAAATAGTCAGTGCCCCAAATCTTGTTTAAGATGTCCTCACGGGAAAAGGCAGTTCCCTTGTTATGAACAAACATGATCAGTAACTCAAATTCCTTGGTTGTCAGATCAAGGTCATTTTCCAGTTTTGGTGAAGAAACCTTTCTCTGCTTTTCATCGATCAGGTAGCCATCAACTTCCAGATGCACGTCATCACGGTAGGCTCTTCTGATGATGTTATTGACTCTTAATACTACTTCCTTCATGTTGAAAGGCTTGGTAATGTAGTC
>JAFUCG010000052.1 GCA_017459795.1 Erysipelotrichaceae bacterium
AGCGCTTCCATAAAGGACTGTCTTTATACAATGACAAAACTAAGATTATTACATTCATGTTTGAATGACCTCCTTCACTTCCTAAAGGAAGCGCGGAGTGAAACGGAGCGCCCGATTTTTGGATTTTTGTCAACACTTTTTCACTATATTTTTGATTTCTCATTCACAGAAAAAAAGAGGGTCAAGTTTTACTCTTGACTCTCTATCTTGTTTTTCCTTAACTTAATGACGTTGATCAATCGATGCCTTTTCAATTGGTTTCCTGATTATCGTCATCTTCCTTGTCGATGACCATTATCCAGTATTTGTTTTCGGAAACAGGGAACATTTTCGTGAGAAAATAGCGGCCGCCTTCATTAGTGCCGTCTTCAGAAAGATATATGTTGGCAAATGCCTGGCACTCTTCCTTGGTGCCGGTAAATTCTATGTGCTTTATAAATGCGTCCTCCTGATTATCTATACTGCTTATGACTTTAAAAATCCTAAACTATTTTCTTAACAGTTCCTTGCCCTGTTTTCCCGTCATGTGTTCAATTGTCAGTTCAATGCAGCTGACAGCCTTCAGAGAAGTTTCTATCTCATGAGGAAGTTCTTTTTCATAGCCTGGGCTGTACTTATGACCTAACATGGTTAATACATCAATTAGTTCATTTACATCACTCATGATCCTGGCTCTGGCGAAGACGATCACACTGCGGTAAACAGTCGTGAACTTTTCCGGCAGAATGTCATCCATTTCAATGACAGTGAATGTTACCTTGTCGCTTCTTTTTAGGGCATCGATCTTATGGCCGGTCTTAGCGCCATGAATGTAGATTTTGCCATTCTGAAAAGTATAGCTGACCGGTACACCATATGGGTAGCCGTCATCGCCATTAACTGAAAGAACACCGTTAGTGCACTTGTTTAAGATGGCAATGCATTCTTCTTCACTTAGCTGCTGAGCACTTCTGCGCATTTCTCTGAACATGTTGTTTTCCTCATTTTTTAATATCATAGCATAATTGTTGCGTATTAAACATTTGATTTACTATAATTTTAGCGGGTGATAAAAATGACTAAAACAATATATCTGGCCGGTGGCTGTTTCTGGGGAATGGAGAAGGCGATGCAGTGCTTAAACGGCATTGTTAATACGACTGTTGGCTATGCAAATGGCCATGTTGACAATCCTGACTATAAGCTTGTCTGTACTGATACGACCGGTCACAGGGAAACCGTAAAGGTTGAATATGATAATGATGTTGTTTCACTGGATACGATCTTAAAGGCCTATTTCATCTGTGTTGACCCAACTGTCAAGGACAGACAGGGTGGGGACATCGGTTCCCAGTATCAGACCGGTGTTTACTATGTTGATGATGAAACAAAAGAGTTCTGTGAAAACTACTTCTCAGAAGAAGAAAAGAAACATGAACAGTTCTTTGTTGAATTAAAGCAGCTGGAAAACTTCTGGGACGCTGAAGAGTATCATCAGAATTATCTGGTTAAAAATCCCGGCGGCTATTGCCATGTCAGCTCTCATGAGTTTGAATTAATAAAACAGTTAAACAAGTAAAAAACCGCAGCTGCGGTTTTTATAGTCCCTTAACGTATTTCTTGAAGAGAGGCCACTGGCCTTTTTTATCTTTTGAGTGAGAAGGCATCTGGGAAATGTCATGAGAAGGGAATGGGTTTCCTTCAATTAACTGCGGACCGTTTTCCCCAACCGCAATGTCCCAGCCAATGTAACCGATCTGCGGTACAACGTGGGCAGCCTCCAGACACATGTCTACGGCTTCCTTCCAATATGGCAACTGGTAGCCAATGAGATTTGTATGAGTCATTGGATGCTCCTTATAGGATACGTAGTTCTTATCATAGGCCGGATATTCAATGATGCCGTTGGTAATGTTAATTGGAGCACTCATGCCGCCGGCATTGATGTTATCGATGACTTTTCCTTCATTACCCATTCTGATTACGCTGTAAACAACATGGGCTTCATTATCACTCATTACCGTTACGATACGGTAGGTATTTATTGAGTATGGGTAGATTTTTGAAACATCAGGATGCTGCTTAATGACTTCTTCAATGATGCCAGGATTCTGACCCTTAACATATTGGTAGAACTGTTCAACAGTTTCATAATCCTTCTTATAGAGCTTTTCTACACCCTGACCGCAGGTGGCATCCAATGGTTTGATGATGATGTCATCCTTATCGGCAATGAACTTAGTGAATGTTTCCAGGTTTAATTCATCCCCGGCCATCCAGTCACGCAGAATGTATTTCTTATATACTCTGTTGAATTCAACCTTGTCATCCAGAATTCTGGTATAGGCAGGGTCGTTTAATAATTTGACGATGCTGTTGTTCTTGCCTCTGGTAACATAGGTTTCCTTTAGGGAATCAGGCAGCTTGTAGAATTCAAACAGGCTGTAGTCATTATAGCCTGCACCATATTTCAAACCGCATCTGATCACATCATAGAAAAGGAAAGCTGAACTCTTACCGGTTCTCTTGTGCAGTGAATCTATCATCTTAAAGAAGCTTGAATAGTCCATCTGGAATATTCGCTTGATCATGTACTTTACGTTCATCATTATCACCCTGTTATTATTTTACTATTAATCAGTCCTTAAATCCATAATCAGCGTATAAGGGCATAATATAAGCGTGCAAGAGCAGTCATAATTGTCTATAATATCTTCAGGAGATTAACTATGAGCAAACTGAGATTCGCGGCTGGCTTAGTAGCCGGTAGGCTGGCCTTAAATACATTTAAATTACTTGGTAAGGACTATCAGACTGACAGACTGGGTTACCTGCCGGTTAAGATCTGCCCTGACTTTGCAACTCATGTTGCCAGACCAAAGGTAGCCATAGCCATTACCGGGACCAATGGCAAGACAAGTCTGACAAACCTCATTTCTGACATCCTGAAACAGTGCGGTAATACCGTTTCCTGTAATAACTGGGGCGGTAACTACATGGGCGGTCAGTCATGGGCTTTTCTTAATTCCGTAAATGTCTTTAACAAGTCTCAGGTTGACTACATCGTCATGGAAACTGATGAAGGCGATTCAGCCATCACCTATCCGGTAACCAAGCCTGATAACATCCTCATCAATAACATAGCCAGAGATTCGATTTTCAAGAATCCGAATCCTGATTTCATCATGAGCAGATTAAGAAAGGCCATGGAAGGAACACCTGAATCAACTTTGATCTTAAACGCTGATGACCCGGTTTCCTGCTTCTTAAAGACCAATAAGAAGAATATCTACTTTGGCATAGCCGACTTAGGTAACGGTACTCCTGAATATCTGATCAATGACTTCAGAGTATGTCCAAATTGCGGCGGCACAATTAAATACTTATATAAGAACTACGGTAACATCGGTAAGGTGGTTTGCCCGGATTGCGGCTTGAAGTCACCTGAAGCTGATTATCTTGGTGTAGAAGTGGCTAATGATCACATCTGCATTAAGGAACCGGATGGCAGTATCAACCGTTATCCGACCATCAGCGGGGATATCTATAATGCCTATAACATTGTTGAGGCTGTTGCCCTATTCAGAACCTTGGGCATACCGGCTGATAAGATAGCTGAAGCAATCGGCAAGGTAAAGCTGCCAAGCATCAGAGAAGAAAGATATCAGGGTAAGGAAATCGAAGTGGTAAACAGATCACTTAAGAACAGTAACGGTACTGCCGCTACCGTTCAGTTTGAATCCTTAAGCAAGATGAAGGATGACATGGCTGTCATTCTGATGCTTGATGAAGTTACCGGTAATAACAGAGTTGAAGCGATCACCTGGATGTATGATTCAGATTATGAGTTATTAAACTGTGATCACATCAAGCAGATAATCATCGGCGGGGAAAGATGTCTTGACCATAAGCTCAGATGCTTATTAGGTGGGGTAGATAAGAATAAGATATCTACCTGTAAAATGGCCGTTGATACATTTGACTATCTGAAGCTTGAAGGCATTAAGAAAGTATACATTCTGTATGACATCTACAATACGGAAAGATCACATGCCGTATTTGAAAAGATAAGGGAAAGGATAGATTAGCATGATCATTGAAGTACTGTATCCTGAATTAGGGACTTTGTATGGTGAAGCAGGCAACCTGATCTATCTGAAAGCCTGTTGTCCGGATGCCAAAGTAATTGAAACAAATCACAAGGATGTTCCTTACTTTGTTAATCATGACGTTGATGTCATCTTATGCAGCTCAATGCTGGAAAGATTCCAGAAGACAGCGGCTGATGCCTTAAGACCTTATAAAATCAAGCTGTATGAATTGATTGAAAAGGGCAAGGTAATGTTATTTACCGGTAATGCCAGTGACTTATTAGGCCAGTACATCTTAAGAGAAGATGGCAGTAAGGAAGAAATGCTGAAGCTGTTTGCCTACCATACGGAGATAAAGAAGCGAATCAATTCGCTGATACTGGCTGATTTTGAAGACATGCAGATAATCGGATATAAGGCGCAGAACGGCCAGATATTTGACAGTAAGGACTTTGGTTTCCTGAAGGTTAAGGGCGGCATGGGCAATAACAGGGAAGACAGTAATGAGGGTATTCATTACCATAATCTGTTCGTTACTTACCTGACTGGCCCGTTCTTACCGCAGAACCCATTATTCATGAAGTATCTGTTAAGACTGCTTAACAGGGATGACAAAGTAGCCTTTGAAGAAGAAGCCCTGGAGGCTTACGAAAACAGCTTAAGAGAATATACAGATCCGGCCATCAGCTATGATCTGATCTGGCACAATGTATGATAAGGAAGAGAGATCTTCCTTTTTTTAACACTTTCTCAACACGAATGGGCTTAAATCATAATGGAATCATAACGCTGCTCTAACCTACGATATTATTAAGGAGAGTAGCAATATGAAAGACTTTGAAGGAAAGATTCTGAAAATAACCTGCGACAATGTCCAGGGCTGGGTAGTTTCTACGGGATATTTCATTAAGCAGGAAGGCAGTTTCCTGGTAATAAAGGAAAAGAGCAGTAATAAAATCAAGTATCTGAACGAAAGATACATCAAGGCAATAGAAATAGCAGGTGACCTCAATGAGCAATAGCAGTATGAAGTCAATTGTCATTGGGGCAGGCCGTCTTGGCAGTAATATTGCCAAGATGCTCAGCAAGGAGAAAAATGACGTAATCTTAATCGACCGTAACAGAGAAAAACTCGGTAACGTAGTTGATTTCACCGGCTTTTTAGAGGCAGGAGATGCTACAGATCTGGGCTTGCTGGAAGAATGTGGCATAAAGGATGCTGACAGATTAGTAGCCTGTACGGATGATGATAATACCAATATCTTCATTTCCGATGTGTGCTGTTACATCTATTCCGTTCCTGAAGTTTACATCAGACTTAAGGATTCAAGAAAGATGAAAGTAGTTGATGACAGAGTAAAGTGCATCTGTCCTTTTGATCTGTCCTTAGTAGATTTCGCAGAACAGAAGAGAGGAGAGTAACATGAAGATAGTAATTACAGATGGCATGCATGAAGCTGATTACATCATCGGCATGTACAATACCAGAGAAAATGACATCATCGTATTAAATGAATCTGAAGATGCCTGTAAGTACTTAAGTGTCAGTAATGGCATACCGGTAATGAAGGGCAAGTGCACCAGAGAAACTGATTTAAGAGAAGCTGGGGCAGAGGATGCAGATCTGTTCATTGCCTTATCCAAGAATGACATGAATAACTATGTTGCCTGTAAGACAGCCAAGATGTTATTAGGCGTTAAGAAGTGCATCGCAACGGTAGTTAACCCGAAAAACGTAGAAATGTTCAAGAAACTGGGCGTTGACTCAGTCATAAGTTCAACCTACATGTTAGGTGAATCAATCAGAAATGCCGCTTCAATTGAAAGCCTGATGAAGACACTGTCCCTGGAAGACAGCCAGGTAGTGATCATGGAAATCGGCATTACGGAAAATCTCAGAGTATGTAATAAAACCCTGAAGGAACTTAACATTTCCAACCTGTCCACCGTTTCAATGATCACCCGTAACCAGAAGTCCATCATTCCTAACGGTAATACGATGTTAATGAAGGATGATAAGGTTCTGGTAGTTACGACGGAAGAAAACAGAGAAACCATTGCATCGGTTTTCCAGAGGAAAGCGTGATGTTTAACCGTTATCATAAGTTAATAGCCTATTATCTCAGCATCTTTGTCATAATGATCGGCATCATTCAGTTACTGCCATTATTAGTGATTCCCTTTTATCCTGAGGAAATAAGCTATGCACCATGTTTCATAATTCCCGGTGTTGGGGCGATTTTCATAGGTTATCTGGTAGGATATTTCTTCCGGGGAACGGAAATACTGAAACTGGAGAGACACTATGATTCTGTCCTGGTAGTTTCAGTATGGATCTTAGCCATCTTCATTTCAACTTTTCCCTGGATGTTAAAGGGCGACTATAACTTTACCCAGGCTTCATTTGAAATGACCAGCGGCTTTTCAACAACCGGTTTATCAGTAGTTGATGTTGGTAATACCCCACACATCTTCCTAATGTTCAGATCAATTACTTTATTTGTCGGTGGCGTTGGCTTGGTACTTATTTTAACCTGCGCTTTCTCAGATAAGTACGGCTTGAATCTGTATAACGCTGAAGGCCATAACGACAGATTAATGCCTAACTTAGCCAAGAGTGCCCGTTTGATTTTATCAATTTATTCATCATACATATTATTTGGTACGGTAAGCTACATCATCCTGGGTATGCCGGTATTTGATGCCATCAATACATCAATTGCGGCTCTTTCAACCGGGGGCTTCTCAGTAATCAATGAGAGCATCTATGGCTACCACTCATTAGGTGTTGAAATCATTACGATGATCTTAATGTTATTAGGTCAGACTAACTTCTTATTGCACTTAAGCATGATCAAGAGGAAGTTCTCCAACATCTGGAATCACTCAGAAACCAAGTTCATACTTGCATTAATTATCATCTTCATACCGTTCATGGTGGTAAATCTTTTAACTACCGGTTATACAAACAGTTTCTGGGAAAGCTTGAGAGTATCAGCCTTCCAGTTTGTTACGACTATAACTACGACCGGATTTGTTTCCGTTGAAAACATGGCCTTATTACCAAGCGGCTTCATTACTGTCATGATCTTAATGATGCTGGTAGGTGGTGATTTGGAAAGTACCGGTGGCGGTATCAAGCAGTACAGAGTAATCGTTACCTTAAAGGGTATTTACCGTAACATCAAGAATACGATACTGAATAGCCGTACTGTAACAACCGACTACATTACCAGAGCCGGTAAGAAGTATCAGCTTTCTCAGGATGAAGTTGCGTCAACCTCAAGTTATGTATTATTCTATGTTATATTATTTTTAATGGGATCACTCATCTTTACGATGTATGGGTATTCCCTGCAGGATTCCATGTTTGAATTTTCAAGTGCCATTTCAACGGTAGGCTTGTCAGTTGGCATTACCAACTACTATGCTTCCCCGGTCATCTTATGGACCGCAATCGTTGGCATGTTCTTGGGCAGACTGGAAATAATGGTCGTATTTGAAGCATTGTTAAGAGTTGTTAAGGATGTTAGAGGAAGATAATGATTAAGAAATACAGAAACTTTCTGATATTCCTCAGTGTAATGGTATTTTCGATAGGTCTTGAATTAGCCCTTGATTCTTTAGGAGTTAAGGAAGAGAACATCTATCTGGTCTTTGTTCTGGCAATTCTGATCATAAACATTGAAACCAAGAACATCTGGTATGGCTTAGCCGGTTCACTGATTATGGTCCTGTCATTCAACTATTTTATTACCGAGCCAAGAAGAAGTTTTGACGTCAGTGATACGAACTACTATGTAAGTTTCATCATGTTCATCGTGGTAACCTTCATGGTTAATTCACTTGTGCTGCAGTTGCAGCGTCAGATCAGAAAGTCCAAGGAGAATGAGAAGAAGGTAAATTATCTCTACCGTTTTTCAAATGACTTCTTACATGCTCAGTCCAGAAATGATGTATATCAGAAGGCTGTAGTCAGCCTTGATGAATATCTGATAAATGATGTTTCAATTGTTTCTGATGATGGCACGATATATGGCAAGGCAATAAGTGATACTCTTGATACGGCAATAGAATTTGCCTCAAAATCAAACACAACGATCAATAAGGCAAATCCGATGTTCCGAAACATTGAAGAAACAATACTTCCAATCAACTCTCAGTTAAGAAGCTATGGCGCCATTGTCATTGATGGCAGTCATGAACTATCTGAAGAGGATATGGAATTCGTCAGAAACGTCATTGAGGAAATGACGGTCGTACTGGAAAAGAACTACATTGCCAGAGAACAGGAAAGAACCAGAGTTCAGGTCGAAAATGAGAAGTTCAAGACAAGCCTTTTAAGAGGCTTATCACACGACATAAAAACACCTCTGACCATGATTCAGGGTGGCTCAAACTTCCTCTATGAAAGTTTTGAACAGCTCGAGGAAGAGGAAAAGAAGGGCATCATCAGGGATATCTATGACGAATCATGTGACTTGTCTGAGTTCGTTAATAACTTACTGGACATGACCAGACTTGATGAGGAAAACGTCAAACTAAATAAGATTAATGAAGCGGTAGATGATATTCTCTTTGAGGTAAATGAAAAGGTCAAAAAGAGATTGGGTAATAAGAAACTGATCATTCACAACAGTGATGAAATGGTACTGGTCTATGCAGATGTCAGCTTACTGACCCAGGTGTTTGTGAACCTGATTGATAACGCCATCAAGCATACCAGAGATAATACTGTCATCGACGTTGACTATCAGAAAAAGGAAAATGAAATACTGTTCAGGGTAAAGGATAATGGCGGTGGCATAAAGCCGGAAAAGATTGAACACATCTTTGAAAACTTCTATTCCATAACTGCCAATCAGGACCGTAAGCGTAACCATGGCTTGGGCTTGGGAATCTGTAAAACGATAATTGAAGCCCATGAAGGTAAGATCTGGGCGTATAATAATGATGAAGGCGGTGTAACCTTTGAGTTCACTTTGCCGTTAACAGGAGAGTAAAATGGATAAGACTATTCTGGTTGTTGAAGATGACCCATCCATCATCAGACTTTTGAAGGTAGCCTTGAAGACCAATGGCTATAATGCTTTGGTTGTGGAAAAAGGCGTCGAAGGCATAGCCAGTTTCCTTTCCCAGAAGCCTGATCTGATCTTACTGGATCTGGGTTTGCCGGATATCGATGGCATGGAAGTACTGCAGCAGGTGAGAGCCATTTCCAGTGTGCCGATCATCCTTGTTTCTGCCCGTGGCATGGAAAATGAAAAGGTTGAGGCCTTGGATAATGGGGCAGATGACTATGTCACAAAGCCATTTAACGTTGGTGAACTAATGGCCAGAATAAGAGTTGCCCTAAGAAAGCATCCGCAGATCAAAAACGAAGAAGTATTTGTCTGTAAGGACTTGAAGGTTGACTTTGAAAAGTATCAGATAACCTTAAATGGGGAACCGGTACACTTTACACCAAACGAGTTTAAGATATTGAAACTGCTGATTGAACACAGAGGCAAGGTATTGACTCATAAGTTCATTCAGGAAAATGTCTGGGGTTATCAGTCAGAAGATGAATACCAGTCATTAAGAGTGTACATGGCAGCCTTAAGAAGGAAAATAGAAAAGGATACATCCAACCCGGAATACATCATTACCGAAGTTGGCATAGGATATCGATTTGTGGAAGGTGAATAACCTTCCTTTTTTGTTATAATGGAAATATGAAGAGAGTTTTGGCAGTCATCTGGCAGTTTACATGGGGAATCATTCAGTCATTATGCGGACTGGTTCTTTTTCTGTTGAATATTAATAAGAAGCATTACTGGTACAGAAATGCGGTCGTTACAGAATGGTATCATGAAGGAAGTGTTTCATTAGGTCTGTTTTTGTTTGTGGAAGTCAGTAAGAGAACTCTTGGCAAAAGCATCAGAGATCTTGGCGAAGAAAGAACGACCAGATACATCATCATGCATGAGTATGGTCATTCAATTCAATCAATGATATTAGGTCCTTTATACATGTTTGTCATTGGCATACCTTCTCTGATCTGGTGTAATGTACCTTATTTTAATAAGTACAGAAAAAAAAGAGGAAAATCATATTATTCCTTTTACACGGAAAAATGGGCTAACAGCCTTTCCCGTAAGATGACAGGTGAAGAGGTAAAACTTAGATAATTTACAGCAGTGTTTTAAAACAAATTGTATACTTAATAAAACTGTAGAATTCTACATTTATTCATATTTGGTTTAGAAGTATGATAGCCTATGCTACAATAAACTGATTGAAAGGGTAATGCCTCTGTGCTTTGAGTAACTTGGTTGTGAAGTAAGACGACATTGCTGAAGGATGTTGTTATACCAGGGCTGGGAGATATACTTTGTTTTTCAGTGGTAGTTAAGTTAACAGGTTTGCACTATAATAAGAATGTAAACTGGAATATAAATAATAATATCGGGAGGAAGTATGGAAAAGAAATTAGCAGTTACCAATAAGGAAGATGGTGTTGTCTTACACGGTAATCTTTTTTATGATGAGAATTCAAAGAATGGCCTGATCCTTTTACTGCATGGCATGGCAGAACATAAGGAAAGATATGCCCACACAATTGAAAAGCTGGTTGAAAACGGTTATGCCGTATTATCAACTGATGAAAGAGGTCATGGTGAAAGTGCCATCGTCAAGGGGTACTTTGCCAAGGAAAAGGGCTGGTTAAGAAATGTTTCCGACCAGTATGCCTTGTACGAAGAGGCTAAGAAGACCTGTGATTTACCGTTAATCGTGTTTGGTCACTCAATGGGCACCTTAGTTGCCAGAAGTTTCTTAAAGAGACATGAAAATGAAGTTACCAAGGTTGTATTGACCGGCACCCCTAGCAATAATAAGGCCGTTAACGTTGCCATTACATTATGTAAGGTAATCAAGAAGTTCAAGGGCGAAGAATACAGAAGTCCATTATTGAATAAATTATGCTTCGGTGCATTCAACAGTGCCATTAAGAACCCAAAGACTGACTATGACTGGTTAAGTGTCAATGAAGAAAACGTTAAGACATACATCGCTGATGATGACTGCGGTTATACCTTTACGGTATTAGGCTTCAAGGACATGTTTGAAGGCATGAAGGACGTCTATGAACCAGCTGGCTGGAAGATCAGGAAGAAGGAATTACCGATCAGATTCTTCAGCGGTTCTGAAGACCCATGCATGGGCAATCTTGATGGCTTAAAGGAAGCCGTAGATATCTTAAAGAGCTTTGGCTATCAGAACGTTGATTACAAGACCTATGAAGGTTACCGTCATGAGATCCTGAATGAAGAGATCAGAGATGACGTCATTAACGACATCGTTGAATTCCTGGATAAGTAATGATGGATAAAAGTGAACGGGCCGTAATCAATAAGCATAACGGCTGTAACTGTGCCCAGGCTGTTCTGATGTGCTACAGTGATGAACTGGGCATTTCAGAAGAAACGCTTAAGAAGATGGGTGCGGCCTTCGGGGTCGGCATGGGCTGCATGGAGGCAACCTGTGGTGCCCTGTGTGCTGTGGAAATGATCCTGGGCCTTGAGAAATATGAAGGTAAGCCAATATTAAGAAATGCCAGGGAACTTCATGAGGAGTTCAGGCATAGGTGTGGGGCTACCATCTGTAAGGATCTGAAGGGAATTGAAACCGGAAAGGTTCTGTGTGAATGTGATGACTGTGTTAGAAACGCAGTCAGGATACTGGAAAGTAAGAGATCGTAACTTAGTGTTACGATCTCTTTTTTTACAGAATGTTGTTTAACCAGCCGGTACAGAGCTCTGCCCATTTATGAACCTGTGGAATGTCGCTGGCCAGATCATTGTGCCCATCCGCTAAGGCTAAGCCATGGACGCCTTCGGGGAACAGGTGCATTTCAAACGGGATGCCCATGGCAGTTAAGGCCTGCCCTAAGGTAAATGAATTACGCGGGTCATCACTGTTGGTCTGCCAGATGAACATCGGCGGTGTCTCTCTGGAAACACTGACTTCAGGAGAATAATAGATCAATTCATCCTTGGTAGCGAAGAACGGGTTTCTGATCTTATCACTGAATGGATCAACGAAGAAACCGCCCGGTAAGCCGGCAAAGGCGAATGCGCCATATCCGATGACAGCGCCATCAGGACGGCAGGATTCTCTTTCGATCGGATCTTCACTGTCCTTATGGCCATAGTCAAATCTGGTTGCGGCATTTCCCGATAACATGCCGCCGGCGGAAAAGCCCATGCACACGATTTTATCGGTAACGTTTAATTCATCTTTCTTATTTCTGATGAGTCTGATGGCTCTCTGCATGTCATCCAGACAGTCCTTACGGCTGTATGGCTTTAACCTGTAAGTCAGAATGGCCGTATTGAAACCGGCATCAGCGAAATACCTGGCAACGTTAAATCCTTCGCAGCCGGTTCTTGATTCAAAACCGCCCCCGCAGGCAACTATTATCGTTCCTCTTTTTTCAGCTGTATTCTGAGCCGGTACGAAGATGACTGACGGTTCGATTTGTAACGGGTCTCTGTCATCCCAGTTCGGGGTTTCTCCTTGAGGCCATAAAGGCATGACATTGAATCTCTTAACGGCCCTGTTCCAGGTTGTCAGATTCTGTTCCAGATTAAAGGTACCGTCTGGTTTACGATGTTTTGAAATGTTTATGATAACGGCGTCTTCTGCGACGACCTTTTTTAATTCCTCATAGTTTTCCTGATACATTTTAGGACCTCCTATAAAAAAGGTTCATGTCCTGAGACATGAACCTGTGGGTTTTCTACAGTAAATTTGTCTCTGTTTCAGCGTCGAATACATGCAGCAGATTCTGGTTGAAGTTGAAGGTAAATGGCTTGCCTAAGGCAACCTTATCCAGATCAAGGTTGGCAGTTGGGATAACTGCGACAATGTCATCACCGTTCAGGTTAATGTGCAGATGTACTTCTGAACCCATCATTTCTGATACTTCAATTGTACCGGTGAAGCCTTCATCACTCATTTCAATGTGGACAGGTCTGACGGCTACGACGACTGCCTTTTCAGGTGTATTGGCTGCCTTTAAGGCTGTCTGATGCTTTTCATCAAGCTTCAGGTCTCTGCCCTGAATGGTTACGTAGTAATCGCCATTCTTGATGGTCATTGGAATGTTATGGAAGAAGTTGATCTGCGGTGTACCGATGAATCCGGCAACGAAGGTATTAACAGGGTGGCTGAATACTTCCTGAGGAGTACCTACCTGCTGGATGAATCCGTCCTTCATGACAACGATTCTGTCACCTAAGGTCATGGCTTCTACCTGGTCATGAGTAACATATACGAATGTTGTATCGATCTTCTGACGCAGTCTGATGATTTCTGAACGCATCTGGCCACGCAACTTGGCGTCCAGGTTACTTAATGGTTCATCCATTAAGATTACCTGTGGCTGTCTTACGATGGCACGTCCGATGGCAACTCTCTGTCTCTGGCCGCCTGATAATGCCTTTGGTAATCTGTCCAGGATCTGAGTGATTTCCAGAGTTCTGGCAGCTTCCTTTACCTTGCGGTCGATTTCTTCCTTAGGCAGCTTGGCCAGCTTTAATGAGAAGGCCATGTTATCATAGACTGTCATGTGTGGGTATAATGAGTAGTTCTGGAATACCATTGCGATGTTACGGTCTCTTGGTGCAATGTTATTTGAGAATACATCGCCAATGTATAATTCACCGGATGTGATTTCTTCCAGACCGGCGATCATTCTCAGGGTTGTTGACTTACCACAGCCTGAAGGTCCGACTAATACGACGAATTCCTTGTCCTTGATGAACAGGTTGAATTCCTGAACGGCTACGACGCCTTCATCAGTGATCTGCAGATTTGGAACGAAACCTTCCTCTGGTGCAGTTTCCTGTTTCTTCTTAGCTTTCTTCTTGTTTGACTTTGCCTCTTCAGGTGTAATTGGGTAAATCTTCTTGATGTTCTTAAATGTAATACTTGCCATTATGATTCGCTCTGATGACTCAGCCTCCGCCTTGTCACCTCATTCTGAACCGACATGAAGGTTCAGAACATTTTCAGCATGTCTCCACTATGCTGACCCGTGAGCAACGGAATACCTCCTTTTCTTTACCGCGATTATTGGTGGAGAGCAGTATTTTCCAACCATATTATTACAGATATATTAAAATGCTCCTTTAAATTATGTAATAAGGATTTCCAAAAAAAATGAAACGGTGAATTATTTTTGTTATTATTAATTAAGAAACACATCCGGGAGATAACGATATGAACATAATCCACGTCATTGAAAAGATACCGTTCATTGAAGCGGAAATATTTGAGCACTGGGGCCTGCCTTACATGATCTTACTGTATCTGATCGATGCCTTCTGTACCTACAGAATGTGCCGGCAGTTTGGTGAGCCGACCTGGACAAGATTCATACCGTTCTACAACTGGATCATGGTGTTCAGACACTGCTGGAACATGACCGCCTTCTATCAGCACTTTACTTTGGAAGTACTGAGTCTGGCCATACCTCTGATCATTGAACACTTCATCAGGGGAGAAGTACTGACCTTCATCTTTACGGTTCTTGACCTGGCGGTAGCCTTCATGGCTGTCAAGCACGCCATTGAGATTGGTGAGTTTACATTGAAGTCATATGGCTATGACCATCATAAGTACTTCTGGTCAATCTTCATCTTTGATGCCGTACTGATACTTACCTTAAGGGGCAGATATCTGGGAAACATGAGTCACGAAACATCTGATTGAGTTCAGATGTTTTTTTTATAAATTAATGAGTTTATTTTAATTCTTTATCTTTTTTCAGTCTGTTATGCTGAAACTGATAAAGAGGATTAATAATATGCATGAAATAAAAACAGTTAAAGTAAATGGTATTACCCTGGCGTACCGTGAATACGGCAGCGGTGATAAGTATCTTCTGAGTACACAGAACTTTTTCTTCAGGGATTCCCACATGGCCTTATTAGGTCAGCCTCCGTATGACTATCACTGTTTCCTGGTCTACATGAGAGGCTATGGTGAATCTGAACACATATATGATCAGCAGCTGAGGGATTACGCTAAGGTATGGGGCGAAGACCTGATTGCCTTCGCTGAAACCATGGGCATTCCATCATTCTATTACACCGGCATTTCCCACGGGAACTGGGCCAGCTGGTACATTGCCTTCCACAGACCGGAACTCATCAGAGCCTATGTCTGTGTTGACGGCATTACCCAGTATCATGAACAGCGTGACTTACCGGCTCCATTAGCTAAGATGAGAGACCATGCTGAAGAATTTGTCGGCAATGAGGAACAGTTAAGAAAGACAGCCTGGATCGAAACCTGGCCAACCGAAAACCCACAGAGACTGGCCAGAAGAAAGGCTAACTTTGAAGAACATCTGGACATTTTAATGCACCGCAAGAAGGAAGAATTTGCCTTACCGATGTTGGGTGACATGACCGGCTGTAATGCTAAGAGTGAAGAAGAGCTGATGGCTAGGCTTCACGAAATAAACTTCCCGGTATTGATATGGGAAGGCGGTCTTGATCCACTGGCTACTCCTGAAGAAGCGTTAAAGGTAGCCAAGGCCATCCCTGGTGGTACATTGCTCATGTATCAGCACCTTGGTCATGGTGGGGCTGATGAGATGCCGGAATTAGCAGCCAGAGACTGTGACAGATTCTTTAAGGATGTAGAGGGCAGGATCCTCTAAGAGAAATGATATGAAATTACAACTGGCAATGATCTTTGGCGAACACATGGTGTTGCAGAGGGATCAGGAAATAAAAGTGTGGGGCAAGAGCTGTGAAAACGATACTATTACGGTTGAACTGAATGAGCAGACTGAAAAAGCTGAAACTGTAAAGGGAAACTGGATGGTTACACTGAAACCTGAAGAGGCTAATGAGAAGACCTTCTTAAGAGTAACCAGTAAAAAGACAGGTGAATCAATTCAGTTCAATGATGTGGCAATCGGTGAAGTATGGCTGGCAGGCGGTCAGTCAAACATGGAATTTCTGATGAAGTATGACTACGACTTCACTGATACCTGTAAACTTGAAAATGATGACTTACTGAGATATTTCTGTTACCCGCATGTACCTTTCCATGGCTATCTGGATTATAACGACATCCCTGATGAAGGATACTGGCGCAAGTGGACTGATGAAAAGGAAAGAAGTTATTTCTCAGCCATTGCGACCTACATGTCAATGACCTTGAGAAAGAAACTGAATGTACCGGTCGGCATCATCAACTGTAACTGGGGCGGTTCACCAGCCTTAGCCTGGGCTGATCCTAAGAAGATCGAAGATGATGAGACATTCAAGACAGTAGTTGACTGGCAGAAGAGAAACCTGGACAATACGGACTGGCCAAGATATATCAATGGCAGTGAAACACCGTTACCGGAAAAGAGTGCGGCAGAACTGGAATTTGAGAACAGATTCATGATGGGTGAGGACATGACGGAGTTCTTCAAGAACTTTGATCCGTCAAAGATGCCGCAGCCAGATTATGCTTTATTTGCCTTAGGCCCACGTTCCGTAGTAAGACCTGGCGGCTTATATGAAACAATGCTTAAGCCGATTGCACCATATGGCATTAAGGGCGCCTTATGGTATCAGGGTGAAGATGATGATGCCCGTGAGTGGGTAGACTTCTATGATAAGAGCGTAAAGGCAATGATCGAAAGCTGGCATGAGTTATGGGGTTATGAATTCCCGTTCATCATAATTGAGCTGGCACCGTTCATGGGAGTTGGCGTAACCGGAGCCAAGAGATATGATGACATGCGTAAGAAACAGGACAGGGTAGCTGAAGATGTTAAGAACGTTCATCCTGTCTGCATATTGGACGCTGGGGAACAGTATAACATTCACCCGCGTCACAAGAAGGTCGTTGGCAAGCGTGTCGGCAACATTGTCATGAAACATGTCTATGGTGATGAATCATTAACGGCTGACTGCCCGAGAGCAGTAAGCGCTGAACGTAAGGGAAATGAAATAACAGTCAGATTCATTAACAGTGCTGAAGGCCTGAGGGTCAAAGGTGATCTTAGGGAAGAACTGAAGGTACAGGTTAATGGACAGAATGTTGATTTTGAATATGAAGTAAGTAAAGATAAGCTGAAGATAAGCGCTGAGCTGAATGGGGATAAGGCAGTGATCAGATACTGCATTTCCAACTGGTGCATTGCCAGACTGTTCAATTCAGAAGATAATCCGGCCTTCGGCTTTGAATATGAGGTATGAACATGAAGATAAGAGAAGTTGTTGATAAGATACTGGCCTATCATCCTGATCTGGGTGACTATCATGGTTGCGATGACTATAAGTGCGGTGATCCTGATAAGGAATGCACGGGTGTTGTTACGGCACTTACACCTAACATTTCAGTAATCAAAAAGGCAATTGAGTTAAATGCCAATCTGATCGTTGTACATGAGCCGACTTTCTATACATCAGCTGATGAAGATGGCTGGTTTGAACCGTTTGAAAACAGTGTCTATGAAGAAAAGAGAAAACTGTTGGACGATCATGGCATCGTCGTCTGGCGTGACCATGACCACATGCACGCCAATCAGCCTGACAGCATCTTTACCGGTGTATTAAAGTATCTGGGCTGGAATGATTACGTAAATGACAATGATACCGGATCATACGGCCACTATCTGGTAAAGATCCCGGAAATGACCTTAAGAGATCTGTGCCGTCATCTGATCGATACGATTGGCTTACACGGTTTGAGATTCATCGGTGATCCTGAAGCCAAGGTATCATCAGTTGCCCTGGTTGGTCATCTTTACCCATCCCGTTATCATAAGAAGGACGGCACGGAAGGTGAGTATTCCGTCAGCATCATTGACGTAATGGAAAAGGGAGCTGATGTAATTCTGCCGGGTGAAATAATTGACTGGACGGTACTGTCATATGTCAGAGATGCCGTTGAATTAGGAAAGACCAGAGCAGTCATCAATGTCGGTCACTTCAATTGGGAAGAGTTGGGCATGAAGTACATGAAGGACTGGTTAGGTGAGCTGGTTGGTGAAGAATTAAAGGTAACATATGTCCCAAGCGGAGACATGTATGATTTCATAAAACAGGGAGAGTAAACCATGAAGATCAAGGAAGCATTACCGTTATTACAGGTACACGGACGTACCATATTTGATGAAGAAAGGGAAGCGCTGTTCTGTAACTGGACCATGTCCGGTCTGACTGTAAGGCTAAGAGGAAAAGTGTTAAGAGTTAAATTGTTAGCCTTAAGCGATCAGCTTCCTGGCATGCCGGGCATGCCGACACCGCCAGCAGACTGGCCATGTGTTGGGGCAGTGGTAAATAATGAACTTGTCTACCGTCATGAATGCCGTGAAGCTGAACAGTGGCTGACAGTCTGGGAAAGTGAAGAAGCGCAGACTATTGAAATTGAGATCAGAAAGCTGTCAGAAAATGCCAGAGGAAAGCTTGGCATTGCGGAAATTGAAACAGATGGTGAACTGTTACAGGCTGAAAGAAAAAACAGAAAGGTCATGGAAGTCATTGGGGACTCAATTACCTGCGGTTTTGGCAATGAAGCTGAAAACAATGGCATGGTATTCAGAACAAGTGAAGAGAACGGTTTCCTGTCATATGCGGCATTGGCTGCCAGAGAACTGGATTATGAACTGAATATGATCTGTGAATCAGGCATATCAGCTGCCAAGCCGGAACACCCGATGTTCCCGATGCATGCGATGGAAGACATCTATGAATATACAGATGAATTATATGATCATAAGAGAGGCGCAGAACTGGCTAAGTGGGATTTTGAAAAGAACCATAATGACATCGTCGTAGTCAATCTTGGTACCAATGATTCCAACCCAATCAGATTCTACCGTGACTTTGGAGAAATCGAAGCCATGGAAAACTGGTTCCATGTCCGCTATAAGGAATTCATCAGGCAGTTAAGAAGAGCCAACGGTCCTGATACCTGGATATTATGCGGCTTAGGTTCAATGGATTACTATCTGTATTACCATATCAGAGACATTGTCGCTGAGCTGAAAGAGGAAACAGGAGATCAGAGACTGGAGTGCTTTGAATTCATCCCGATCAACGTAATGTTTGAAGGATATGGCGCAATGGGTCATCCTTCTGTAAAAACTGATTTACGAATGGGCAGGGAATTGGTAAATTATATTCGTAAGTTTGTAAAGGAGAGTTAAAATGCTCAGAGACATAATTAAGAATGTAAAAGGGTGCAAGCCTGCCGAAGTAACAGGTTCAATTCCAAGCGGCGACATGCCAGGTGATAAGGTTCAGATCAATGAATCACACATTACCAAGGCTACCGTAATCTTTCCGGAATTACTGGGAAAGCTGGAACTTGTTGAAGGTGACAAGGCCGTAGTAACCGTCTTTGGCGGTTCAGGTGTCGGTAAGAGTGAAATAGCCAGCTTACTGGCCTATTATCTGAATTCAGCCGGTATCGGTACCTATGTCTTATCAGGCGATAATTACCCGTTCAGAATACCCCTGTACAATGATGCTGAAAGAGCATCCATCTTCAGGGCTGAAGCTTTGAAGGGCTTATTAAAGGAAAAGAAATACAGTTCAGATAATCAGAAGGTATTAAATGAACTGTGGGCAAACGAAACCGACAGTGATCCTAAGCTGTGCGAACAGTATCCGTGGCTTAGTGATTATCAGAAGGCCGGCAGAAAGGCTTTATCAGGTTATCTGGGAACAGACAGGGAACAGGACTTCGGTCAGTTAAATGACATCATTGCTCAGTTTAAAAGCGGCAGTGAAAAGATCTTCTTAAAGAGAATGGGCAGAAGTGAAGATGCCCGCTGGTATGATGAAGTAGACTTCAGCAACATTCAGGTACTGGTCATTGAGTGGACTCATGGCGGTAATGAAAAACTGAACGGTGTTGATGTCAGAGTACTGCTTAACTCAACACCTGAGGAAACCAGAGAACACAGACGTTTAAGAGCCCGTGATGGCAAGACTGATTCAGCCTTTACAACCATGGTTCTGGAAATTGAACAGACATTGTTAGACTCTCAGGCACCAAAGGCTGACATCATCATTTCCAAGTCTGCCGAATTAATGAATCCAGAGGATTTCAAGAGGTAGAAACATGCAGAAGAAAATGAGCATCGGGGCATTGTTGAATGCCTATCCGGACAGTGTTGGCGGCAAGCTGGCTGACATCGTTTCCTTATTGAAGAGAGATGAATTCAAGGGCGCTTTCCAGTCTTTCTACATTCTGCCGAGTGTCTTCAATACCGATCTGGACAGAGGCTTTTCGCTGATAAACTATGACTTAAGTGAAACTTATGCTTCAGATGAAGACATAAAGGATCTGCATGACATGAATGTTGATCTGATGATGGACTTCATCCTGAATCACATATCAGTTCTTTCACCGCAGTTTCAGGACATCATAAAGAACGGTGAGAATTCAAAGTACCGTGACTTCTTCATTAACTGGAACACTTTCTGGGAAGGCTATGGCGAAATGGGACCTGACGGTTACATCGTTCCTGATCAGAAATACATCAAGGACATGTTCTTCCGCAAACCGGGTTTACCGATCCTGATGGTCAGATTCCCGGACGGCAGAGATGTACCTTACTGGAATACCTTCTATCAGGAAGTGATTTATAACAAGGTTGATCCACTGGAACTGGTCAGAAACTGTAACATGCAGTATCAGAGTGCCGTTGACATCAGTAAGAAGGTCAATGAGGCACTGGATAAGAAGACTGCTCCTGAAGACATTGAATTGGGAGAACATGACAGATACAAGCAGATGGTAGTGGACTATCTGCAGGCTCACAGAAGCTATCTGGGCCAGATGGACATGAACATCAAATCGCCGTTAGTCTGGGACTACTACCGTGATACCTTGGAGAGACTATCTGACTATGGTGTGGCAATCGTCAGACTTGATGCCTTTGCCTATGCACCAAAGGAACCGGGAGAAAGAAACTTCCTCAACGATCCGGGTACATGGGACTTGTTAGGCAAGGTTGATGAGATCGCCAGTGAATACGGACTGACCTTATTACCGGAGATCCATGCCAGTTATTCCGAAAAGACCTATGAGTTACTGGCTAAGAAGGGCTACATGGTATATGACTTCTTCCTGCCGGGTTTAATGATCGATGCCTTCATCAGAAAGAACGGCATCTATCTGAAGAAGTGGGCTGATGAAGTAATTGAAAACAACATCAGAACCGTCAACATGCTGGGCTGTCACGACGGCATCCCGCTGCTTGACTTAAAGGGCCTGTTACCGGAAGAAGACATTCAGAACATGATCGACATCGTAGTTGACCGTGGCGGTTATGTAAAGGATCTGCATGGGGCCAAGAATGTTTACTATCAGGTAAATGCGACCTTCTACAGTGCTTTAGGTGAAAGTGATAAGCGCATGTTAATGGCCAGAGCCATTCAGCTGTTCATGCCAGGCAAGCCGCAGATCTGGTATCTTGACTTATTCGCCGGCAAGAATGACTACGAAGCCATGGCCAAGGCCGGGGTAGGAGGTCATAAGGAGATCAACCGTTCCAACCTGTCACTGGCAGATGCTGAAAAGCAGCTGGAAAAGGACGTTGTAAAGAAACAACTGGAATTGTTGAAATTCAGAAACAGCTGTCCGGTATTCAGCGAAGATGCGGACATTACCGTTGACTGTAATGAGTCACTGTTAATGATCAGCTGGAGCAATGTTCATGGCACGGCGACACTGAAAGTTGACTTTGAAAAGGAAACATACAGCATAGAAACAGCATAGGGAGACGAAAGTCTTCCTTTTTTTTAAAATTTTTTAAGAAAACGTTTTTAGCATGAAAATCTCAAAAACCCTTTTGTCATAGGGGTTTATGAGATTCTGTCTTTTTTTGGACAGGTTTGCACGTGAAAAAAAGGCCTTCATGTTCATTTACATCATTATTAAATGGGATTATAATGAAATCGCTTACAAAAGTAGTGAAGGGAGAAAATATGAAAAAGCTATTTTGTTTACTAATGAGTTTATTATTAGTAGTTTCTTTAGCTGCCTGCGGCGGAAACGGCGGTAATAAACCAGCAGCTGAAACTTCCGAAGTTCAGAAGATAATCGCTGAAGCTCAGAACATGACTCTGGAAGAATTAGCTAAGAAAGCAATTGAAGAATCAAACGGAAAGACATTCTATGGCGTTGGTAACTCAAGCCGTGGTAAATCAGCTTTACCATTGTTCATTGCTTACTTACAGTCAATTGATCCTTCATATGACATGAAGTTTGAATGGCAGCAGCCAAAGAACAATAAGATCTTTGATCAGCTGACCGCAGACGGATTAAAGGAAACCGGTACATTCGCAATGACCCTGATCCAGGATGGTAACCAGATCGAATCAAAGATGGTTCAGACAGGTGTCTTAGATACCTTCATTCCAAAGGGCTGGGCAGAAGCTAACGGTACAACACCTGACAAGTACGAAGGTTATTTACCATTACAGACATTGAATAAGATCTTCGAATACAACAACGTAAACCCTGACAAGAAATATACTAACTGCTGGGATTTCGTAGCTGAAGGCGAACACGGCTTATTCATGGGCATTGACTCAGAAATCGTTGGTAAGAACTTCTTATACATGCTGACTCAGGACAAGTATGCTACATACTTAAAGGAAGCTTATGACAAGCTGCCAGCTGACAAGCAGGCTTACTTCAAGACAACCATCGATGCTGTTGAAAAGGATGCCAAGGAATTAGGCTTAGGTGAAAACGGCAAGTACGCATTAGCATGGATCAAGTTATGGGTTAACAGCTATAATGAACAGACAGATGATGGCCCAATCTGTAACATCTTGGTTAAGAAGTCATCAGTTGACCAGTTCGGTTTATTAGTTTACTCAAAGGTTCGTTCTGTTGAAGAAACAGATGAAACATCAGTTACTAACCTGAACGTTGCTGCATACCAGGACGGTTATGAAGGCATCGGCGGTTACGCTTACTGTCATTACCTGTTTGTAACAGATAATTCACCATTACCATGGACAGCATGTGCATTCATCGCTTACATGGTTGAAACAGTTGACGGTTTCAGTGCTTGGGGCAAGGACTTAGGCGGTTACTCTTCTAACCCTGTAGTCGCTCAGGAAACTGAAGCTAAGTTCCATCATTCAGAAGGCTTATCTGCTAAGGTTGCCTGCGATACAACTAAGGACAGAGGCTATGACTGGTGGGTTAATAATGGTAAGTTAGTCGTTGAAGATCCTAAGTACTGTGCATCAGTAGCATTCACAGTTGGCTCATGGATTGAAATGCTCGACAAGTATACACCACAGTAAATCGAATTTATTAAATAAAAAATAATATCGGTTAAATAGATAGAGCCTTCGTATTTTTACCACGAAGGCACTATCTTTATAGGAGAGATAATTTATGTCAAAATCAATGAAAATAAGAATCAACAGCATAAAGACCTATCTCAGCAAGCCACAGAACGTAATTCTGATCCTTACAGGACTATTGGTAACATTTACCACCATTGCGCCAATTGTGGCCATCATCCGTGATACCTTCCAGATTCACCCTGGTACAATTGACCAGTATCTGTCAGGTAAGGCTAACGGCTTTACCCTGGTAAACTATGTTGACCTGTTCACCAGCGGCTTGGCAAAGACAAACCTGTGGAACCCATTGATGAATACGGTAATACTGGCCATCGGTTCATGTACCTTTGCCATTCTCTTTGGTGGTATCTTTGCCTACCTGGTAACCAGAACAAACATGGCGTTCAAGAAGTATTTGAGTTCAATATTCATCTTCCCATACATCATGCCGCAGTGGACTTTGGCTGTAGTATGGCAGAACCTGTTTAACTCAAATCAGGTAACCGGTACCTCAGATGGCTTACTGGCTTCACTGTTTGGCATTCACATGCCGGCATGGTGGTGTCTGGGCTTGTTCCCATGTATCATCGTCTTAGGCATGCACTATGCACCGTTTGCCTACATTCTGATCGGTGGCATTTTCAAGAACATGGATGCCAATCTGGAAGAAGCTGCAACGATTCTGGATACCCCAAGATGGAAGATCTTTGCCAGAGTTACCATTCCTATGGTCAAGCCGGCAATCTTATCAACCATCCTGTTAGTAGCTGGTTCTACGATAGGTTCATACCCGGTACCTCATTACTTGGGATTACCGACCCTGGCAACGAAATATGTCTCAATGAACGACAAATATACCGGTGAGGCATCCATAATAGCCATCATCATGATGTTGTTCGGCGTAGCCATCATGTATCTGAACCAGAGGTCATTACATTCACGTAAGTCATATACGACGGTTACCGGTAAGAGCGGACAGATCACAAAGGTCAACTTAGGTAAGACAGGACGTTATGTCATCGCAGTGATCTTTGTATTTATCACTTTCTTTACCTCAATATTCCCAATCATTTCGTTTGCCTTTGAAACATTCCTGCCTAACCCAGGAGACTATTCATTCCTGTATACCGGCAATACGAATAACCTGACAACGAAGTGGTGGGTAACATCAGAGAACATTACTGAAAACGGCATGTATGGTCAGCTTGGTATCTTACATAACAAGACCATCTGGAACGCTTTCCGCGGAACCATTCTGGTTGCGGTAATCTGTTGTCTGACAGCCGGTACGATTGGAACACTGATCGGTTATGCCGTCAGTAAGGACCGTCATGGCAAGCTGGCAAGCTATGTTAACTCCATGGCCTTCTTACCATACTTGATGCCATCAGTAGCCGTAGGTGCAGCTTACTTCATCCTGTTTTCATCAGGAAAGATCAATCTGTTCAACACCTATCTGGCATTGGTAATCGTCGGTACGGTTAAGTACATACCGTTTGCATCAAGAAGCTCACTGAACTCCATGCTGCAATTGTCAAATGAGATTGAAGAATCAGCCATAATTCAGGATGTTCCTTGGATCAAGCGAATGACCAGAATCATCATTCCAATTCAGAAGTCATCAATCGTATCAGGATTCCTGTTACCGTTCATGACCTGTTTGAGAGAGCTGTCACTGTTCATGTTACTGTGTGTTCAGGGTTTCATTCTTTCAACAACACTGGACTACTTTGATGAAATGGGCCTGTATGCATTCTCAAGTGGTATCAACCTGATTCTGATTGTTACAATTTTAATCAGTAATTTCGTAGTTAATAAGATCACAGGTGCAAGCCTGGATGAAGGTATCGGAGGTTAAAACATGCCAAAAATCACATTGGAAAACGTAACAAAGCGTTGGGATAAATTCTACGCTGTTGAAGATCTTAACCTGGTAATTGAAGATAACGCATTCGTTACCCTGTTAGGTCCATCCGGCTGTGGCAAGACCACGACCTTAAGAATGATCGCTGGCCTGGAAACTCCTACATCCGGAAAAATCACGATCGGTGACCGTGTTGTATATGATTCTGCCGAAGGCATCAACATTCCTGCCAATAAGCGTAAGGTTGGATTCCTTTTCCAGAACTATGCATTATGGCCAAACATGACCGTATATGAAAACATCTCCTTCGGTCTGACTAACGTCAAGGAAGAGATGGATGAAATAGACTTTGAAGCCCGTACTAATAACCGTCTGTCTGAAATCTTACAGAAGCCGGAAGAAGTAGTAAAGGTAGTTGAAGAATGTTATGACAAAAAGGGTAAACTTGATGAAAAGAAACTGAACATCAAGCTTATCGACCGTTTTGAAATTTCAACATTCACAGCCAAAAAACTGGCAGATTATAACTTACAGAAGGCTGATAATCTTAAGAGTGCAGCTGAAAAATACGTTGCTGAATTAAGAAAGGCCGTTGAAGAAGCCAGAAAAAAGGCTGAGTTGTCAGGCAATACCTTAAGCGATGATTTTACTGTCATGAAGGGCGATAAGCCTGTCCGTAAGGTCCGTAAGCTGACCAAGGAAGAAATTGACTTAAGTGTCAGAAGAGTATCACGTATCGTTAAGATCGGAATGTTCATGGACAGATATCCGGCAGAACTGTCAGGTGGCCAGCAACAGAGAGTTGCCATCGCCCGTACATTGGCACCAGAGCCATCAGTACTGTTCATGGATGAACCGTTAAGTAACCTGGATGCTAAACTGAGACTTGAAATGAGAAGTGAGCTGCAGAGACTGCATCTGGAGACAGGAAGCACATTTGTTTATGTAACGCATGACCAGATGGAAGCCATGACTTTGGCTACCAAGATCTGTCTGATCGATAACGGTGTCTTACAGCAGTATGATGCCCCATTAACCGTATACAACCATCCTAGTAACTTATTTGTCGCAGACTTCGTCGGTAACCCAGCCATTAACTTCATTGAAGCCAAGGGCATACAGAACGCTGAAGGCAATCTGGTATTGAAGATGTTTGATGATACAAACGCTGAATTCGTCTTCAACGAAAAGACAGATATTAAGAGCTGGTACGCTGAACAGGAAGAACTTGATAAGCACCATAAGGAACTTCAGGAAAAGAAGGCCCAGCAGAAGGGCTATGTTGAAAAGGGCAATAAGGATACCGTATTCAAGTATCATGTTGCGATGATTAACGAAAATGAAGATTATGGTGATGAAGTTGAACTGACTAATGAAGATTATGTCATCGGTATCAGACCTGAAATGGTTGAAATTACACCTGACGGTAAGGTAGACGGTGAAATATATTCATCAATGCCTACCGGCATGGAAACGACTGTCAGAGTTGCCATTGGCAATTATCTGTTAACAGGTGTAATGTTTGGTGGCGTAGTTTATTCACTTGGCCAGAAGACAAAAGTTGACTTCAAGGGCAATGAAGCAATCTTGTTCAGCCGTAAGAACGGCAGGATCATCGGTCTTGGATCAATAAAGGTTAAATAAGCATTATGAAGGCGTAGAATCAGTTATGATATCTACGCCTTTTTTTGTAGTTTACTCTTCTGTTATACTTCGTAGAACCTTATCCATAAACCGTCTTCTTCAACCGTACCTGTACCGATGAAATGATTGCGGTGCAGTAAATCCTGTAAAGCAGGACTGTCAGTATAGAAGGTAGGTACTGTCTTGAATGTTCTGGATGGCTTATCGTCATTAAGCCAGCCATTGTTTTCCACGAATATATGACAATTATTACCTGTGTGATCAGTTCCCGTCAGCATGTAGCGGGCTGACAGTGTTCTGATACCGATCTGATTCTTTATCTGGGTATCAACACCCCATGGTTCAAGGATGCCGTTAAACAGTTCACCCTTGACCGTACCGGCAAAGGGGATCATGCTGACTTCTCCAAGCTCAGTTGTAAACTTCTTGCCGGGAGTGGTCATGTCGACATGAACTTCAAATATCGGTTTATTCATTACTGTTCCTTTGGTGTGAACTTAGCTGGTCCGAATAACTGAACAACGAAGTTATTTGTCTGCAGCTTTTCGTAGAAGTAATGATATTTTTCCTGCTGATCAGCTGGCATCATGGCTGAATTGTTATTCAGGTTGATGATATCAAAGCTGTTTTCATATTTCTTCCATTCAGGTCTGCCTTCACCGTTTGGATCACCTGTAGCAGCGAAGTTGTACCAGTAACCCTGGATCAGTTCCATGAAGTCATAGTCTGCGCCAACCCAGTGATATGGGAAGAATGGATTTCTTTCACCATGGTCTACTCTGCCGAATACATATGGCATTTCAGCACAGTGCGGTGAACCTTCATTACGGCCTCTCTGGGTTTCATTTTCCTTGCTCATTAACCAGATGTAGGCGTTTCTGCCGAACTTATGGCATAATTCACCAAGCTTTGCACTGCCTAGTAACATGATGTCAGAAGCAATCGTAGAACACTGCTTGGCTGCCTCAATGTTATTTGTGGCAGGATACCATCTCTTCATGTTCTCGGCATTGTCAGGGAAGGCTTCCTCTAAATATGCATGGAACTTTTCTACAGAGTATTCATCAGCCTTTACAGCTGGGAATTCCTGAGCACATGAACCCATTAAGACATCAAAGTCATTGAATTCACCGTTATCCATGATTTCTGAATATGGCTTAGGAATGAATTCACCGTCAACACAGAAGCTGAAGCCCCAATGGCCCATGCCTCTGGCTCTTACCCATTCCTCATACTGGTCAAATAATTCCCAGGCATCTCTTCTTCTTAATTCATCAATTGACTTACAGCCAACATGGTTCATGAATTCAACACCTAAGTCTTCCATGGCCTTTCTTGGACCCGGCTGCATGAAGCCCCAGTAGATAGGACCGCTTTCAATTGAAACACGGTTGATGATGCCTTTCATTAACGGTGATGCATGTAATGCACCTGTTCCGGCAGCGCCGCCTGACTGGCCGGCAACGGTAATTCTGTCTGGGTCACCGCCGAATTTGGCAATGTTTTCCTTAACCCACATGCAGGCCTTGCGCATGTCATATAATGCATAGTTACCGCTGGTACCGCCGGCTTCAGCTGTCAGCTCAGGATGAGCAAAGAAGCCATAGAAACCCAGACGGTAGTTAATTGTTACAACAACGATGTCTTTTCTTTTCGCAAAGCCGATGCCGTCACAAACAACTTCGCATCCGCTTCCGGCAACCATGCCGCCGCCATGGATCCAGATAAATACCGGCAACTTGGCGTTTTCATCTTTTGCCGGGGTCCAGACATTCAGATACAGACAGTCTTCTTCGTACTGTGAAGGTGCCATGAACTGCGGTACGCCATGTACATTGGCCGGCATGTCAGCGATTTCCATGACATGCTGAATTGAGGCAGCACTGTACTGGGTAGCCTTACGGACGCCACGCCATTTTTCAGGATCCTGTGGGTGTCTGAATCTTAAATTTCCTACAGGTGGGGCAGCGTATGGAATGCCCTTGAATATCTTTACATTTTCTTCAACATAGCCCTGAAGCCAGCCTTGCTTGACAAGGACTTTTGCGTTTTCAAAATCAGTCATTTTCATTCCTCCCGTTTATTTAACATTATCTAATAAATAATTGATTCCCTTTTCAGAGTTTGGAATCCAGAATTCCCAGTTATGAACTCCCGGACTTTCCAGATAGGTGAATCTGGCGTTCTGTTTACTTAGGAAGTCTCTCATCAGGTGGTTAGGTTCCAGTAAGAAGTCTTCACTGCCGCAGGCCATGAAGATGACCGGGTTTTCAACATTGTTCTTCTTATTACGCAGATAGAGAACTTCCGGGTTGTGGTCGCTTTCCAGCGCATTGCTCAGATCACCGAATGTATCAGTATAATATGCATAGTTAGCCATTACCGGATAGGTATTATCCGGTTTCATGTCCTTTAAGTGGTAAACGATCAGGGCACTTGACAAGGCGATGATGCCGCTGAATGTTTCCGGATACATCAAACCGGTATGTAAGGCACCAAAGCCGCCCATTGATAAGCCGCCTATGAAGGTGTTTTCCTTTTCGGTAGCCAGGTTGAAGGTGTCTCTTAAGTATTCAACCAGATCTTCACCGATGAACTTGCAGTACTTGTGGCCGGTAGCTTCCTTGTCAACATAGAAGCTGACCCCGCCGCTAGGCATGACGATAGCCAGATTGTATTTTAATGAATAGTCGGCAACAGGAGCGTTGTACAGCCAGTCTGTACAGTCTCCGCTGTAGCCGTGCAATAAGATCAGTGTCTTAGGTTTTCTCTTGTAATATGGATTGTCTGCCATGAAAGGAGGCAGCTGTTTAGGTGGTATGTGGATATAGAACTCACCGTTACATGACAGTGCTTCACTGCGGAAGCGGACAAAGTGTGTTGACATTATGAAAGTACTCCTTTTATATATCTGATTTCAGTATAGGCAACGGAAAACAATAAAAATATTAAAAATGTCGGTTTTCCTTTTGAGTTTCACATTTTAAAAGTGGAGATTATAAAAAAGTATTTATTTCTAAAATTGAAGTGACTTTTTTGAAAGTAATGGGTTTTTATGTATGTTTTAATGAAGATACAGATAAGAACTCGTAATTGGGAGGAAATTAATAATGAAGAAATTATTTGTTCTTTTACTCGCTGTTCTGATGCTTCTGGGACCTTTATCAGGTTGTACACCAAAAGAAGGCGGAGACAGCAAGGAACCTTCAGTAATCACATTGGAAATGTCTACTCTGTTCATCGTTCCATCTCTGGAAGCTACACAGAAGGTTGAAGACACAATCAATGACTATCTGAAGAACACATTACATGAAGAGGGATACAAGATTCACTTAAAGATCACTGCCATTTCTGACTATTTCCAGGCAGTACCAATGGAATTGTCAAGCGGCGGCGAAGATGCTCCTGACCTCGTACAGGTATTCTCAATGGCTGACTGGGTAAACCAGGGCTTCATTCTGCCATTGGATGATTATCTTGATAAGGAATTAAAGCCAACTGTTGACATGATCGGCAATATCATCGGCAGTGGTAAGATGAGCGGTCATACATACATGATACCACGTTACTTCGGCACAGTTCTTGACTGGAAGTTCATCTACAACAAGGCTCTCGTTGACGCAGCAGGCGTTGATGTTACAAAGGCAACTGACATCGATTCATTAGGTGATGTATTAGCTGAATTAAAGACAGCTTATCCTGATGAACACTTCTTAGTTTACTGTGACCAGTTCAACAGACTGTACAACTTAAAGACACACACATCTCAGGTTGGTACATACGCTGCTACAGTAGGCGAAAACACAACACTTTACAACTACTATGAAACAGACGCTTTCAAGAGCGCAATCCAGAAGGCATATGAATTCCGTCAGAAGGGTTACGCTGATCCAGAAGGTTCTGCAAATACATTAAGCCATGACGCAGTAGTAATGGGCGGCTCTTCAAAGGGCGTTATCATGGGCCACAGTGCAGACGCTGAAGGCATCGCAAAGATGTTCACCAGAACAAATACATACGGTGCTGAATTCGGTGCTGTTACAATCGGTAAGGATGACTTAATGACAGATACATTAGGTATCGGTATTGCTCACTACTGTAAGGATCCAGCTGCAGCTGCACGTTTCATCAACCTGTTATACACAGATGAATTCGTATGGATCACATTGATCTATGGCGTAGAAGGCCAGGACTATGTATGGAACGCTGATCATACAAAGGTTAACTATCCAGAAGGATTAGACTTCAACTCAGTACCATACAACTGCATCTACTCTTGCGGCATGATCGGTAACGGCTTCCAGGGTCTCGAATATGAAACATCTGACGAAAGCGGTTCTGACAGAGAATACGGTAAGAAGTTAATGGACGAAGCTTGGTGTCCACCACTGTATGGCTTCACTCCTACAACTGTTAACGTAATGAATGAAGTTACTGCAGTATCTAACGTTGTTGAACAGTACAATGACGTACTGACATTCGGTGACGTTGATCCAGCCGTTGAATATCCAAAGTTCATCGCAGCATTAAAGGATGCCGGCATTGACAAGATCATTGCGGACTACCAGGCACAGGCAGATGAATGGGTTAAGGCTAACAGCTAATAATTCATAAAAACTTAATACAACAGGCGGGTGGATTACCACCCGCCTTTGGACTATAATTTAAATGCGGGTAGTTTGATGAAAAAATCATTGATAAGACGAATGACGATATTGCTGATCAGTGTACTGATAACCTCAGTACTCTCTTTTACTGCGATTTCTCTGGCCTATAGCAGTGTATACAGAGAGACCGTATTAAATAATAACGGCAGTATTGCTGAACGCTGGACTGAAGGCATTGATACCCGTCTTAACTCAATGTATGAACATTTATATGACCTGCTTGTTACCTTATACAGAACGGCTGAGGTAAGACCTGGATCCATGGGCATGGACTATCAGGACATCACCAAGATCCAGGATGCCATCAATTCAAAGATCATGGCATCTTCTGACCTTAACTGCATCTATCTGATTGATACGGAAAGTGATCTGTATCTCTACAGCAGCAACATGACAGTAACTCAGCCTGACATGTATAATCTGAAACTGTTTCTGCGTGACTATTCCCCGAATAATACCTGCGGCATAAATGACCGTAAGTGGCAGGTAATAGACATACTTGAAAGAGGATACTATTACAAGGCCTTCTCACTGGGCAAGTACATAGTCGGGGCAGTCAGCAACTGCGACTACTATCAAATTGAAACATCAAACAGTTCAGGGGAGAGAATAGTCTGTCAGATATTAAGTCCTGATCATTCCTACACCATTCAGGGGAATAAGAATACGACAGTAGAAGTCTCTGATGACAGAAAGAGTTTCTTCGACAATGACTATGCGGTAACTGTCAATGAACAGAAATACGCTGATGCCAGAACAGTTTACATTACGCAGAATCCGGAATTCCTGTTCAGATGGCGTATATCAGCCGCATTCATGATCGTTGACAGTGCCATCTGCGTACTTCTGGTCTTCATTCTGATCAGAGATGTAAATAAGAACGTAAAGGAGCCAGTATACAAACTGGTTGATTCCAACCATGAATTATCAGCCGGAAACCTTGATTATAAGATCGATGTCAGTACGGCCGGCAGCAGGGAATTTGAAGAACTGTACGCAAGCTTTAATGACATGAGTGACAAGATCGGTCAGCTGACCATTGAATCGTATGACTTAAAGCTCAAGAGGGAACAGAATCGACTTAAGATGTTAAGAGCACAGGTAAAGCCTCATACTTTCCTGAATGCCATAACAACCATAAGCAACATGACCTATACTGGTAAGCCTGAAGACATCAGAGCTTACATAGCCTCATTTGCCAAGTTTACCCGATATATGCTGCACACCAGGGATGACTGGACAACGATCGGTGATGAAATCACCAACATTGACAGTTATGTAAAGATGCAGAAAATCAGATTCCCTGACAGCATCGAAATAACCTATGACGTACCTGAAGACATAGCTACGGTCCAGATACCGTATCTGATACTGTTCTCATTAGTAGAGAACTCCTTCAAGCATGCGATGTCACTGGTCGATACCATGTACATCAGCATCAGAGCTGAGAAATATGAAGAAGAAGGCTTCAGGGGCGTCAGAATAATTGAAGAAGATAACGGTTCCGGCTTTACTGAAGAAAGACTTAAGCAGCTGGAAGAAAGTGAAAATGATGATAATTTCACCAAGGAACACCTTGGATTAACAAATGTACGCTACAGTCTGAACCTGATCTATGGCAGAAACGATCTGTTAAGACTGTCCAACCGAGAAGATAAGGGAGCACACATTGAAATACTGATCCCTGAACAGGAGAACACCGATGAAACTACTAGTATGTGATGATGACATTTCAACAATCGACGTCATTCAGAGTCAGCTTGACTGTAAGGAGTTAGGCATTTCCAAGATTCTAAGAGCCTATAACGGCATCATGGCCAGAGAGGTAATAGACAAGGAAAATCCTGAACTGATTCTGTGTGACATCGGCATGCCTTTGAGCAACGGCATTGATGTTCTCAAATATGTCTATGAAAAGGATCCGGACATTGAGTTCTCGTTTCTGACCTGTTACGAGACCTTTGAATATGCTCAGATAGCCATAAAGTATGGCGTGACAAGTTATCTGACCAAGCCGTTTGATCTGGAAGAGGTCAAGGTCTGCATCCAGAAGATGATTGCCAATGTTAAGAAGAAAAAGAATGAAACTGTCTTTCGTGAACAGAGCCAGTATGACATGCTCATGTCATCTGTCTTCAGACAGGCAAGTGACGGCCTGTTAGGCAATAACAGTGAAATGGTAGATGCCGGTCTGAGGTTCAATGGTGTTGACTTTACCGCTGACAGTAAGTGGCGCATTGTCTTCAGTTGCGCTGACATGACTGATGCCATCAGAAAGACCTGGAGTAAGGATCTCTTACTGTTTACGGCCAGCCGTATTCACGATGAAGCCATTCTTGGTTACATTGGCTCAGCTTATACGGTTGTCAATTCCGATGAACGTTTTGTCTGGAGCACCTGCTTTGTCAGAGGGGAAACTGATGACGAAACTCTGAAGACCAAGTGCGAACAGCTTGTTGAATTCGGCGGCAAGTACATGTCACTTGAACCTGTCGTATTGATCAGTGAACCTTTTGAATTCTATAAGGCCAGTGATGTAGTCGCCAATCTGTATGATCAGATGCGCAAGCTGCGTTACTATGGCGGCAAGGTATTCTTTGAAAACGAAAAGCTCAATCTTGAACAGCAGAATACTAATGTGAATGAAAATCAGATCCTCTGGTATCTGAAGAAACATGACGAAGAAGGCTATAAGGAGTATCTGCAATCACTTCTTGACAACCAGAAGAGCAATGCGGACAGTCTGGATCAGTTCCGTAAGGAGCTTGTAAATGTTTTTGTCACCTACTTCAGAGACAATGGCATGAGTTCAAATAACATCTTCATGGATGAGAAGATCATAAAGCTGGATGAGAAGGCTGTTACGTCAAAGTCAGCCATGATGGACTATGCCATCGGACTGTTTGAGATGCAGCAGAACAAGTTAAGAGAACTGACTGATTCTGAAGACATCATTGCCCGAGCCAAGCGTTTCATTGATGAGAACTATCATGAAAACATCGACAGAAACGATGTTGCGGCCGTAGCCTTTGTCACGCCTAACTACCTGTCAAAACTGTTTAAGAACAGCATGAACATGAACTTGCGTGAATACATCAATCAGTTAAGAGTTGAAGAAGCCAAGAGACTGTTACTGTCTACTTCCATGTCCGTAAGTGAGATAGCTTCATATGTCGGTTATTTCAACATTTCCTATTTCTCAACGATCTTTCATAAGATTGTCGGTGTATCGCCTTTTGACTGGCGTAATGAAAGGGCAGCTGACTAATGAAGTGGCGTGAGCAGTTGGAAAAGGATAAGAAGCAATTGGCTGAATTAAAGACAACGGAGAAGAAGATTCAGTTCATCTGGGATTACTATAAGATACCGATCATAACCGTAACGGTTGTCGTTGCCATTCTGATCATCAGTGCGATTTCAAATATTGGCAGACAGAATACGAAGATGTATGTCGTACTGCTTAATAATGATTCACTGGTCAGTGAATGTGATGAAACGGTCTTTAACCGGATGCTGGAAAACGGCGGCATTGACATGAGCAAAAGCAAGGTCGATGTAAACAAGGATCTTTCATTAGGCCGGGAACATAATGAAGCTGCCGACATGGAAACCCTGCAGGTCCTAACGGCTCTGTTTTCAATCAGTGACCTTGATGTCTATGTGGCAGATAAGGAAAATTTTGATTATTTCGTAAAGGAAGACGGCTTTGCTAATCTTAATGTCTTGCTGGACAGAAATCTGCTTGAAGAATATGAGGATGATCTGTATGTTTATCAGGATTCCCGTGGCAATACCGTTACCGGCGGCATCATTCTTCATTCAGATTCCCTGCTGCATAAGGCAGGCTACTATCATGATGATGTCATTATCGGCATAGTGGGCAGGGCAGTAAATCTTGATGAGGCCGTGACATTTGTTAATGAACTTTTACGTAGTAGAAATTGATAAATCCAGTGTACTTTTTTTAATGTTTGATGGTTTATTAACCTTTAATATGAAAATAGGGATTACTGTAACATAAAGGAGTATATTATGTCAGAAAATAATAAAACTCATGATGCTGAATTTGACAATGTCCTTAAGGAACAGTTAAAGCAGCAGAAAAAGGAAAAAATTAAAAATGACTTACCGCTCTATCTTATGATGCTCCCGGGAATGCTGTATCTCATTGCCAATAACTACCTGCCTATGTTTGGTATCTTACTGGCATTCAAGAGAATCAATTATTCTATCGGTATCTTCAAGAGTCCTTGGGTTGCCTTTGACAACTTCGAATACCTCTTCAAGACCAAGGATGCCTTCATAATGATCAGAAACACACTGGCATATAACGCAGTCTGGATCTTAATGGACCTGGTTATAGCCGTATTCATTGCCCTGTGCATGAATGAAATTGCGCAGCGTAAGATTGCCAAGGTAATACAGCCTATCATCTGTTTCCCATCAATGGTATCAGCTGTTATCCTGTCATTCCTGGTATACGCATTCTTAAGCCAGAGCTATGGCTACCTGAATGCCACTATTTTCAAGGACAATCCTGTTCAATGGTATAACACAGCCAAGTACTGGCCGTTCATTCTGACCATTGTTCATATCTGGCAGGGTGCCGGACAGTCTTCTGTCATTTACATGGCATCCATAGGCGGTATCGACAAGAGTCTTTACGAATCCGCCAGAATTGATGGCGCTACCAAGCTTGAACAGATCAGGTACATTACCTTGCCACTGTTAAAACCGATGATAACGATGATGTTATTACTGTCTGTCGGACGTATCTTTAACTCAGACTTCGGTCTGTTCTATCAGGTACCGTTAGGAAACGGCATGCTGTATGAAACGACCCAGACAATTGATACCTTCGTTTACCGTGCCCTGATGATCAGCAATAACGTTGGTCAGTCATCCGCAGCCAGCGTATTCCAGGCTGTAATCGGATTCTTCCTGGTACTGATCAGTAACCTGATGGTACGTAAGATCAATCCTGAAAACTCACTGTTCTAGGAGATGTGATCATGGCTAAGAGTAATAATAAAATCGTATTAATGAAAGGCGAAAAGGAATTCCATTACATTGCACTTGTCATCATGGTGCTGATGATGATCTTCTGCCTTGTACCGTTAATTCTGATGCTGGCAGTATCATTCTCTTCTGAGAACTCATTGCTGCATGGCTACCGCTTTATTCCTGATGAGTGGTCTCTGGATGCCTACGCATTCATGTGGGCCAAGAGAGCGACAATTTCCCGTGCCTATGGCTTAACCATTCTGGTAACCGTTGTCGGTACGGCACTGTCACTTGTCATCACATCAATGTTTGCCTATCCTTTATCAAGAAAGGATTTCAAACCTAGAAACGTTGTCGCATTCATTCTGTTCTTCACCATGTTATTCAATGGTGGTATGACAGCTACATACATCGTTTGGACCAGACTGTTCCATATCAAGGATACCTTGTGGGCATATCTGTTGCCTGGCGCTCTGATGAACGGAATGAACGTCTTACTGGTAAGAAACTACTTCAATGCGAACATTCCATATTCAATCATTGAAGCTGCCAGAATGGACGGTGCCAAGGACTGGACCATTTACTCAAAGATCATGGTTCCGTTATCAAAACCAATCATGACGACTATCGGTCTGTTCAGTGCCTTAGGTTACTGGAACAACTGGTCAGCCGGCTTATACTACATCGGTAATCCAAAACTCTATACGATTCAGGTATATCTGAAGAAACTGATGGACAGCATTCAGTTCTTAAAGACAACTGACCTGACTGATGAAGCTGTACTGCTGGCTCAACGTACATTGCCTACTGAAAGTGCCCGTATGGCTATCGCAATCATCGCCCTGATTCCAATTCTGGCTGTATATCCATTCATCCAGAAGGAACTCATCAAGGGTATGGTTGTTGGTGGCGTTAAGGGTTAAAAAGGAGGAACTCTATGAATTACCGCAAACCATTTGAAAAGGCCAGACCTGAGGAAGTCGGCGTTGAAAGCCGTCTGATTCTTGAATACATCGACAATCTGGAAAAGAGCCAGACTGAGATGCATGGCTTAATGATCATGCGTCACAATAAGATGATCACCGAAGGCTGGTGGACACCTTATGGACCTAATTTAAGACATGGCTTACAGAGCCATACCAAGACCTATGCCGCAACAGCCGTAGGTATTGCCTATACGGAAGGGCTGTTAAGGCTTGATGAAAGAATCATTGACATCTTCCCTGATGAATCACCGGAAGATCCAAGTGAAAACCTGAAACTGTTAACGGTAAGAGATGTATTATGCATGGGCTGCGGCATGGACACAATGCCAATGCCAACCAAGGACTGGATCAGAGATTTCCTGCATACTCCAGTAAATCACAAGCCTGGTACAACTTACATGTACAACTCAACAGGTTCTACCTTATTAGGAGCCATCGTCAGAAAGAAAACAGGCTTGGGACTGCACGATTATCTGACACCTAGATTATTCAATAAGATCGGCATCAATCCTGATAACCTGAAGTGGGCCTGCATGCCTGATGGCATGGAAGTTGGCGGCGGTGGCTTATTCGCTACTACTGAAGATAACTTCCGCTTAATGAAACTGTATGCCGATGGCGGCGTATGGGAAGGCGAAAGAATTCTGGCTGAAGACTATGTCAAGCTGGCTACTACTAACCAGAATGACTCAGCTACCGAATCAATCAATAACCCAGAAGCTTCTGATAACTTCCTAGGCTATGGCTTCCAGATCTGGATGTGCAAGCCGCATAACGCTTACCGCGCAGACGGTGCCATGGGTCAGTTTACGATCGTATTGCCTGACCTTGACATGGAAATTGCCATTACTGAAACGGCAGTTGGTGCGCATTGGGCTCAGAGTACACTGAACATTACCTGGGACTTCATTGAAAAGATCACAGCTGAAAACGCAATTGAAGCTGATGATGAAGGATATGAGGCATTATGCCGTAAGTTATCAAGACTTAACATCGGTAATCCAACCTGTCAGCCATTCAGCCCTAAGGCTGAAGAGATAAGTGGTCAGAAGTACAAGGTTACCAACGGCATCTTCACACCGTTTGGCGGCAACTTCATGAACGGCCAGAAGCCTGACAACATTGATACCTTCTCACTTGACTTTGATCAGTACGGTTTCGTATGGAACTTTACGACAGAATCAGGCAGAAGTGAAAAGGTCAGATTCGCAACCAACGGCACCAGATTTACCAACATGCTTGGTACAGCTGATGACCTGACTCAGGTATATCTTGGCGATGCTTACTGGAGAGAAGACAATGTTCTGGTAATGCATGGCAGATGGGTAGAAACCTGCATTCAGGATACTTACAATCTCGTATTTGAGGGTGATAAGTTCAGAGTAGAATCCGATAACAATTCAGCCTTCCGCTTCTTCAAGCCGGAGCCGATATTCGGAGAAAAGATTTAAACCTTAAGGCCCACTTAATTGTGGGCCTTTTCAGAAAGAGGATACTATGGGAAAGAGATTTGACGTAATGTTATTTCCTGGCGGAAAGAAAAAGACTTTTACCTTAAGTTATGATGACGGGGTAATACAGGACAGAAGACTTGTTGAACTGCTTGATAAGTACGGTGTCAAGTGTACCTTTAATCTGGGATATGGCGTACTGGGTTATGAAAGTGATCCGAAAATGCCTTTCAGCATTTCCAAGGTCAAACCGGAAGAAGTCAGAAAGCTTTACGAGAATCATGAAGTTGGCGGCCACAGTCTGTATCATTCAGACTTAACAGCCCTGAAGAGTCCGTATGCCATGTATGAGATCCTGGAAGACAAGGTTAATCTGGAAAGACTGGTTGGTAAACCACTTAAGATGTTTGCCTATCCGTTTGGCTTCTTCAATGAAGACGTTAAAAACTACCTTAAGATAGCGGGCTATAAGGGAGCCAGAACCGTAGTATCGACCCATTCATTTGACCTGCCTGATGATCCATTGGAATTAAATCCAACCTGTCATCACGATGATGAAAAGCTCATGGAATTATTAAGACAGTTCGCTGAAATGAAGACAATCAAGCCAGCCATGTTCTACTTATGGGGTCATGGCTATGAATTTGACGGGCATGATAACTGGCAGGTAATTGAAGAAGCCGTCAGTTACATAGCTCAGTTTGAAAAAGACATCTGGTTTGCCACAAATGGTGAAATACTGGATTATATCCAGGCCTATAAGATGTTAGAATATAGTGTAGATGGATCAATGATATATAATCCAAGTGCCATTGACGTGGAAATAATGACTGCCTTTGGTCAGAATGAAATACTTAAGGCCGGACAGTTAACGCAGATAGGAGATACACCTTTATAAGATGAATTACGACAGTCCTTTCATTAAGATGCTGGAAACGATAGCCAACATGCTCATAGTAAGTTTTCTGTGGGTACTGTTTTCATTGCCGGTAATTACCATCACTGCATCATGCAGTGCTCTTTACCATACCACCAATAAGATCATTTTCGGCGTCGGTAAGGGCAATGGGGTATTTAAGGACTTCTTTGAAACCTATAAGCAGAATCTGATACCGGGAATAAAGTTATCATTGATCACGGTAGTAGCCATTCTGTTTGTGCTGGAAGGCTTATGGACGGGTTACCAGTTCTATAAAGTCAGCATATTTGGCATGTTGTATTTCATGCTGGGTATTCTGATCACTTTTGTGGTCGTACCGGTAATCGTCTATGCACCGATCATGTTATCAAGATTTGATGCCCCGATACTGTCCATAATCAGAATGTCAGCTTACTTCGTACTTAAGAAGCCTCTGAAGGCAATATTAATTGTCATATTACTGGCCATAATGGTTCTTTTCGTTGATGTAGTGCCACTGGCACTGTTAATAGTCCCAGCCCTTTACATTGACCTGATCAGAGGATTAGTTGAAAAGGACATGCAGGCATTCATTAAGGAATATGAACTGGAAGAAAAAACTGAACCGGCAGTTAATGAAGAAGATGAGGAAATAACTGAAGCTCAGTCATTAGCTGATCTGGATAAGAAACTTTCTGAAGGACGTAAGAGAGGTAAGAGATAATGCCTGAGATCAAATTACTGGATGTTACTAAAATCTATCCTTTTCAGAAGGTCACAGGCTTATTCGGACGTAAGCAGCAGGAACTGATCCTCAAGCAGCAGAAATCCATGCCTCATCTTTCCAATGAAGGAGTAATAGCTCTTCAGCATTTTACTACTACCATTAAAGACGGTGAGTTTGTAGCTGTATTAGGACCTTCAGGCTCGGGTAAGAGCACCCTGTTAAGAGTTATCGCAGGGTTGGAATATCCTTCGGTAGGAATGGTCAGATTTGATGATGTGGACTTTAATGATGTAAGAGCTGAGGATAGAGATGTAGCAATGGTTTTCCAGAACTAT
>JAFUCG010000053.1 GCA_017459795.1 Erysipelotrichaceae bacterium
ACAGGCTCTTCGAATTCTTCAGGCTGCTCTACTTCAATTTCTTCAGCAGGTTCTTCTTCAGCTGGCTGTTCAAATTCTTCAGGTTGTTCTTCCTCAACTGGACCTTCCTCGGCTTCAGTTTCCTCATGATATTCCTCTTCAGGAATTTCTGTTTCAGGTTCTTCTGGAGCTTCGGTTTCTTCAGGCTGTGGTTCTTCAGCTGCTTCTTCAGCAGGCTGTTCAAATTCCTCAGGCTGTTCTGCTTCAACTTCTTCAGCAGGTTCTTCTTCAACTGGAACTTCCTCGGCTACAGGTTCTTCCAAGTTTTCTTCAACTGTTTCAGGTTCTTCGAATCTTTCTTCAAAGGCTTCCTCAACTGTTACAGGAACAACTACTTCCTGATTTTCAGGTTCTTCTACAGGTTCTTCTTCAGTTTCAGGTTCAACTGCAGGCTCTTCCTCAACAGGAGCTTCTTCAACTTCAGGCTCTGCATAGACTTCCTGTACAGGTGTTTCTTCCTTTACAGGTTCTTCAACCGGTTTCTGAGGTTTTTTATCCTCTTTGTAACCGATAAGTCTGATGGCTTGTTCAACTTTGCTCTTGTTAGTGAAATATGCCAGCACAGCTGAAGCTGCGGCTGCTACAAAAACGATACCAGTAATAAATTTCTTCATTCGCACAACCTCACTTTCACTTATGATAGTTATTAAACCTTAAATGTATTATAATATAATCACATGAAATTGTAAAAGCCAGTATGCAAGGAGTTACAAAAAATGAGGAAAATTTTCTTTCTTATTACTCTTATTATTGGACTAATGATAACAGTCGGATGCGGAGAAAAATTTGAACCTGAAATAGGTGTCCGCAAGACCTATCTGAACCTTAATGAGGAGTATGATCCACTTGATCTGATCTATGATCTTAACGATGCAGGATTGAAGATTCAGGTCATTCAGGACACCATAAAAATCGATGTACCTGGTGATTATGCTGTCACTTACGTAATATATTCAGCAGACGAGAAGCAACATGTAACAAAGGAATATCCTTTTTCCGTTGCCGACAGTGATGCCCCGGCACTTACCGTGGACGATGTCATAACCCTGAAACAGGGAAATCTGTTTAGCATCTCTGATTATGCCAGTGCTAATGATGCCAGAGATGGCGACTTAAAGGGCAAGATTACCTATAACGGAACACTGAATACATTTAAGACCGGTGAATATCAGATCACCGTATCAGTAAGTGACCGTTTCAATAACACCACCAGCAAGGAAGTCAAGGTCATCGTTTCTGAAAATGATGAAGTTAACTATGTTAAGCTAATTTCCGGTAATTATACCGACATTACCTATCAGAGCGGTCAGGCTCCTACCTTAAGCTTAAGGGAAGACGGAACCTTCTCACTTTACATTAATGGCTGTGCCCTATTATCAGCCATTGATGGTAAGTACATTGTCGTTGAAGATACGATTTATCTTAACAGTCCAAACAACCCGTTTGTAACATATGACGAAGACAACCTGATGCTATTTACCATTCAGCCTAACGGAACACTGTTATTTACCAGTGAAATGGACATCTGTGCTCCTAACTATGATGACATTTTTGTAAAAGATTCGACAGAATCTTAAAAAAATGTTTCCATTTTCAAATTAATAGTGTATAATAAACAGGCAATTGGGAATTAGCCAAGCGGTAAGGCAACGGACTCTGACTCCGTCATTTCAAAGGTTCGAATCCTTTATTCCCAGCCATAGTTAAAGAAAAGAGCTCTAAAGCTCTTTTTTCTTTTTATTGATGACTGCCGTACTGTAAGCCAGGAACACGGCCGCAATGACCATTATTACACCGGTTGAAACAAAGAATGTTCTGATGCCGGCATACTCAATGAACATTGCACCAAGGAAGCTGCCGATGATCCCGGATAATGATCTGACAGATCCTACGGCTGTCTGAGCACTCTGCTGTAATTCCTTAGGAGCGATCTGATTAACATACTTGACACCACCGGCAATCAGAAAGCCTGAAGCCAGGCCGCTGAAAGTAGTCGCGGCTAATACCTGCGGGAAAGTCTGGACCCGGCCATATAATAATGACTGAATACCAAACAGGATCGAGGAAATGATTACCATTCCCTTTAACGATATCTTCTTGGTCAGTTTATAGGAGAACATCAGGGTCGGTATTTCAAAACTTGCCCTGTAGGCCTGCAGGTAACCAATGAATGCCATGTTGGCCCCTACTTCTCTGATCAGATATGGCTGATAGTACTGCATTGCGGTCTGCGGTATGTATTGCAGGGCCGTATATATTAAGTAACAGATGAATAATGGATTACCGTACAGTTTGCCTAATTCCAGCTTATGCGGCTTTTCTTTTTCTTCCCTGCTTATCTCATCTTCACTTACCTGCTTAATGAGTCTTACCGCATATAGACAGGGCATCATGCTTATTCCTAGTAAGAAGAATGTCCAGTAACTGTTGGAACTGTTTATGAATGAACCCATTAATGATGACATGATCACAAAGCCAATAGTACCCATGACTCTTACGGCACCATAATCAGTGGAGGTATTGTTACAGCCCTTGATTACGGTTGTTTCCAATAGGAACTGTGCTGGGGTATTTATCGCCACTGCCATGGCATCAAAGATGATCATTAGTGAAATGCCAAAGACAAATGTCTTAACCGTAAACGGTACTAACGCATAGGCCACACTCATTGTTACCAAGAATATGACCAGAGCCTTTCTTGAAGACCTTATCTTATCAGCTATTGCCCCACCGACCGGCGAGAACAAGGTGGCTGCCAGTGAATTTATTGTATTAATGACGCCTACCTGAGCAACACTGTAGCCATTGGCTTCCAGAAATACGGTCAGATAGTTGAAAGTAGCGGCCGCAAACCAATAGGTAAATTCAACAGTCGCCAGTTTTAATGCCCACTTCTGTTTTTTTGGTATCATATCAATTCAAGTCTCTTCATGGCATTTAATATGCCGTCTTCCTGTTCATCAGTGGTTCGGAAGGTAACGTATTCATCAAGTTCCTTTTCGCCATTACCCATGACGACAGATGTATGTGCTGTTTCAAACATTGGCATGTCATTAAAGGAATCACCAAAGGCAATCGTATCCTTCATGTCTGCGCCAAGATAACTGGTAATGAATTCAATGGCCGTTCCTTTTGAGTGGCCTAATGGAATGTTTTCATAATAAGTTGCATCACGCCAGATGATTTCAAACTTGCCCTTCATCATTTCAACTAAAGGTTCAACTTCCTTTTCGCTGGTATGATAAAGACCGAACTTATTGGCGCTGATCATTTCATAGTTATTCTCATCATAGAAAATGTGCGGGAAACCCTTTGGTTCATATTTCTCCAGAAGGAATTTGGCCTGGGAAGAAACGCTGTGGACCGGGTAGTAGGTTGCTTCAGTTCCTTCAAAAAGAACATCAGCGTTATATTTAAATGATTCTCTGACAAAATCCATCAGGAAATCGTGGTCGATCTGCTTGTCATATAAAGTTTCATCATGATATACGATGTTTGTGCCACAACCGCATAAATAGCCGTCAAAACCGGCTTCTCTTAACTCCTTATCTATTGTTGTAGGACCTCTGCCCGTGTTAATAAAACACAGATGGCCGTTTGCCTGTGCCATCTTGATTGCTCTTAAGGCACTTTCATTAACCGTACAGTCCTTTAAGCTTGCCAATGTGCCGTCAACATCGAAGAATATCAGTTTTCTGTTCATAATAACCCCCACACCTTGCATATGTTAATCAATAAGGGCTCTTAAGTCAACAAAAAAGACTTCGTTTTACCGAAGTCTTCTACTTCCTTATTTCTTTGGCAAGAAACCGAAGTACATCAATAATGTAACAATGATACCTGCTACACAATATACTCTGATTAATCCTACCAACAGGTTAACGATCGTGCCTAACAGAGGCAACCATCCAAATAACCCGGTGACAAAACCCAAGGCCCAGCCGACCAGGATATAAATTGCCAGAGCAACAATTAAGTGTGTAACAGATTTCTGTCCAGCTATTGATAGTGGAAAAAACTTACCCATTACATTTCACCTCTTTCATCTAAAGTGTATTATATCATCCTGTATCAGGATGTCAACATTATGCCCTTTTGGTGACTACCAGCTCTGTTAACTTACAATTGATGTGAGACCGAAAGGAAGATATACAAAAGCGATTGAATCTTCTAGAATGTTAATAACCACAAAAACATTAGAAAGGATATCAATCGCATGTCTACTATAACACAAAACAAGCGCTATCTTCCAC
>JAFUCG010000054.1 GCA_017459795.1 Erysipelotrichaceae bacterium
ACTTTGAGGGTTCACCTCACTTACGCTCAACGTTTTTATATGATCTCATATTTTTTATTAACTTTATTTAATACTTCGCAACCGTCTTCCGTTACAAGAACAAGGTCTTCAATTCTTACGCCAAATTCTCCTGGAAGATATACACCAGGTTCAATGGAGAATATCATGCCAGGTTTAACTTCATTGGTATATGAAGCAGAAACATCACCTTTTTCATGAACTGCCTGACCAATGAAATGACCAAGTCTGTGTGTAAAGTACTGTCCATAACCGGCATCAGAAATGATGTTACGGGCAACAGCATCTATATCACATAATCTGACACCAGGCTTGATGAACTTTTCAGCTTCTTCATTAGCCCTTCTGACTAAGTCATGAATAAAGAGTTGTTTATCAGAAGCCTTCTTATAAATGAAGGTTCTGGTCATGTCCGAACAGTAACCATCCTTAATGCAGCCCATGTCAATTAATACAACATCGCCTTCCTTAAGAACGGTATCATCAGGACCATGATGCGGATCAGCTGCTGTTTTACCAAATGATACGATAGGGTCAAAGCTGTTTCCCTGTGCACCCTTTTGAAGATACATGTCACTGATGTACTTGGCAACTTCTTTCTCAGTCATGCCTTCCTTAATGTAATCTCTGGCTAACAGGATGACTTCATCATTGATTCTGGAAGCATCCTTCATTTTCTCAATTTCCAGTTCATCCTTTACGGCTCTTACATCATCAACGCAGTCACTTGCCAGACAAACCTTGAGGTTAGAGTCACACTCAAGTAATGGAATTAAGAATCTTGCCGGCCATTCCTTGTCAATTCCCAACATTTCATTACTGTCGATATTCTCATATATCAGCTCAATTGGATTATCCTGGTCATTGAACCAGATAATCTTCATGTCAGTATCTGTAATATGGAATAATCTGTTGGCAAACAGTACAGATTCGCTGTTTTCCTTAATTAATAAAGCTAATAATCTTTCCCCAGGATATACCATTAATCCTGTAAGATACTTAATGCTTAACGGGTCACATATCAGAATCTGTTTGAGACCCCTTTCCTGCATTTCCTTTAATACTCTGTCAAATCTGTTCATTGGAATTTCTCCTTTAACTTCTCAGCAACATAGTCAGGTACAAAGGCCCTTAAGTCACCATTGTTCTTGGCGATCGACTTGGCTGTTGAACTTGATAAGAATGAATATTCCGGCTTGGAAAGCAAGAATATTGTATGAACGTCTTCAGCCAGTGTCATGTTGGCTGTTGCCAGCTGCATTTCGTATTCATAGTCAGATACGGCTCTGATGCCTCTGACTAATACTGTTGCCCCAATCTTCTTGGCATAGTCAACAGTTAAGCCATAGCCGATCTCAACTGTTACGTTATCATAGTTCTCAATGCATTTTCTGACCATGTCGATTCTTTCTTCCATGCTGAAGAAACCTTTTTTCTCATCATTATGCATGATTACAATTACCAGTTCATCGAATATCTTGCTGGCACGTTCAATAATGTCGATATGACCGTAAGTAATTGGATCAAAGGAACCAGGGTAAATAGCTTTCATGTTATTTTCTCCTTCTTAAGTATGTGATCTTAGTAATACCATATAATGCCTGCTTCTCAATGTACAGGTCATCAGATTCTTTGATTTCTTCCTCTTTCAGAGTTTCCAATATCAAATACCCATCAGTTTTAAGTAAATCAGAACCACCGATTAATTCAACTAACTCATTACCTATGTTGAATCTATATGGTGGATCTGCATATATCAGATCAAATGAATCATTACTGTCCTTTAAGCGGTTTATAGCTGAAGTATATGAACAGTTGAAGACTGTGACCTTATCGTTTTCCTTTAAAAGCGAGACATTCTCATTAATGATGTTACAGGCAGAACGGTTCTTCTCAACGATTAAGGCACTGTCGAAGCCACGTGAAATGGCTTCAAGGGATATTGCCCCACTGCCGCCAAATAAATCCAGAATCCTTCCGGTTTCAAAATATGTACCAAGTTTGCTGAAGACAGCTTCCTTTACCTTATCTGTTGTAGGTCTGGTAACATCACCTGTAAGACTCTTTAAAACTCTATTCCTGTGTTTCCCAGCTGTTATACGCATCTTCAAGTTCCTTTGTATTGTGTTTTCTGATAACGTTCTGACACATGCCTAAAGTCGTTAATACGGTAATAAGTGATGAACCACCTCTTGAAACTAAGATCAACGGTACACCAGTTAATGGAATCAAGGCACTTACACCGCCGATATTTAAGAACATGTGAACAAACAGATATGAAACAGTACCTACAAGCAATACTTTTTCCTTTTCGGTCTTAACCTTCATGGCATATCTGATCAATACAACAAACAATATGGTATAAGGTACAAATACACAGGCAATGCCAAGCAAGCCTAATTCCTCAACAATAACCGGGAATATGTAGTCAGCATCAGCACTGGCCAGATATCCGAACTTCTGAATAGAATTACCTAGGCCAACACCTCTGATGTTACCTCTGGCAATTCCTAATAATGAATTCAATAATTCCTGACTGTAGCCGAAACGGTCCCATAATGGGTCCTTGGCAGAAATGAAACGGTAGAACTGATAAGCTACCCTGCTGAATATGTTGGCAAATAAGCCATCACTGTTCATCCATTCTCTGATGCCGTCACTGGTAATGAATTCTTCAAAACCTTTTGACATTAAGAACATTGTTGCTGCAACGATTAAGATCATTAAAATCAGTAAGCCTTTCTGCCATTTCTTATACAATTTGTTTTCCGGTAAAAGGAAACAGATTGAGCCAATTGCCATCAAGGCAAAGCCGCTGCCAAAGTCATGCTGATAAACGATGATGATTCCTGTAGCAATTAAAGCAGCCAGTACAGGAGTCTGGATAAGTGTCCAGGCACTCTTTATCTTCTTATTTTTAATATCGCACATGTAGTTACAGACAATAAGAATGATAAGTACCTTGGCAAATTCACTAGGCTGAATTGTAACACCAAACGGAAGTCTGATCCAGGCATAGGCACCACCGGTAGATCCGAACATTCTGGTCGCAATTAAAAGGCCAAGCTCAATTATCATCGCAATGCCTATCAGTGATCTGACAAGCTTGAACGAAAACAGTCTGCTGGCCACAAAATAACCGGTAAAACCAATCGTAATGAAAATAACCTGTTTTACAACAGATGATAAAACGTTAGTCAGAACAGCGTCCTGGCTTGATATATTTGCACTGGCGATCATTACAGTCGAGAACATTGTCAGAAACATTACGCTTCCCAAAATCCAGGGACTGGAACTGCCTCTAAGTTTTCTTCTTTTTACTTCTTCGCTCATAAAACCTCGTTACAATTATAGCAATTATTCAATTAAGTTAAAATATAAAGTATTTAATCTATTTGTGATTTATTTATTATTTTTTTAGTGTATAATGTTAGCATGATTTAGCTCAAAATAATTTCTATGTATTTCGAGTTCAGTCTTTTTTGTGAGTTTAAAAGGAGTTATTTATGCTAATAGATTCTACAACCATTGTTCTTGATGGTGATCCTGTATTAAGAAGAAAAGCTGATCTGGTACAGTTACCATTAAGTGAAGAAGATAAAAATACATTAACCGACATGATAGAGTATGTCAGAAATTCTCATGATGTGGAATTCTGCAAGGAACATAACGTTCGTGCATCTGTAGGCATTGCTGCCCCTCAGATAGCAGTCAGCAAGCAAATGCTGGCAATATCAATAACGGATGAAGA
>JAFUCG010000055.1 GCA_017459795.1 Erysipelotrichaceae bacterium
CATGGCTGAAAATTTAAGTGATCAGGAATTAGTCAGAAGACAGAAAATGCAGGACTTGATTGATAAGGGAATCAAGCCTTTTGGACATGCCTACAAACGTACACATCACTCAGCTGAGTTAAAAAATCTTTACGGTAACAACACCAAAGAAGAACTGGAAGAAATGCAGATAAACGCCAGCGTCGCCGGCAGAATCATGTCAAAGCGCCGTATGGGCAAGATAGGTTTCATGCATTTACAGGATAAGGAAGGACAGATCCAGATCGTTGTAAACAAGGCAGCGGTTGGCGAAGATGTCTATGAAATATTCAAGGCCAGCGATATCGGTGACATCATCGGCATTGAAGGTCAGGTAGTAAAGACAGATTCAGGTGAACTGTCAGTAAGAGCAAACACATATACTCACCTTTCCAAGGCCTTAAGACCTTTACCGGAAAAGTTCCATGGCTTAACCGATAAGGAAGAACGTTTCAGAAGAAGATATGTTGACCTCATCATGAATGAGGATGCCAGAAGAATTGCCTTCACCAGACCAAAGATCATCAGAGCGATCCAGCGTTACTTTGATAACAAGGGCTTGGTTGAAGTTGAAACACCGGTACTGAACCCTATCTTAGGCGGTGCCAATGCCAGACCATTCGTTACTCACCATAACACACTGGATATTGATCTCTACTTAAGAATAGCTACTGAGCTTTCATTAAAGAGATTGATCGTTGGCGGCATGGAAGGTGTCTATGAAATCGGCAGATTATTCCGTAACGAAGGCATGGATACCATGCACAACCCGGAATTTACAACAATTGAGTTCTATGTAGCCTACAGTGACATGGCCGGCATGATGGACATGGCAGAAGGCTTGTTCGAATATGTTGCAACTGAAGTATTAGGTACAACTGACATTACCTACCAGGGTAAGCAGATCTCCTTAAAGGGACCATTCAAGAGAATCACAATGTGCGATGCCATTAAGGAAAAGTGCGGTGAAGACTTCAAGAAAGTTACTTCTGATGAAGAAGCCATCTCAATCGCTGAAAAGCATGGCATTGAGTTAGCTGCTCATGAAAGAACATATGGACATGTAATCGAAAAGTTCTTTGACAAGTATGTTGAAGAAACACTGATTCAGCCTACATTTGTCTACAGCTACCCAATTGAGATCTCACCATTGGCATTCAAGAACGAAGATGACCCAAGATTCACTGACAGATTTGAGTTATTCATTGACGGGCATGAATACGGCAACGCCTTCACTGAATTAAATGACCCTATCGACCAGAAGGAAAGATTCTTAAATCAGCTGGCTGAAAAGGACAAGGGCAATGAAGAAGCAACCGAAATGGATCAGGACTATGTCGAAGCATTGGAATACGGCATGCCTCCAACAGGCGGCATGGGCATTGGCATTGACAGATTCGTCATGTTACTGACTGATGCTGATACGATCAGAGAAGTTCTGTTATTCCCGACCATGAAGCCAATCAAGTCAGGTGATAACAGTGATGTCAAGAGAGTTGTCGTTCCAGCAACAAAAGAAGAAGTAGCAGTTGATTTCTCACATGTTGAAATTGAACCGTTATTTGAAGATGAAGTAGATTTCGAAACCTTCAGCAAGTCTGATTTCAGAGTTGTAAAGGTCAAGGAATGTGAAGCCGTACCAAAGAGCAAGAAGTTATTACGCTTCGTATTGGATGACGGTACTGGAACAGACAGAATCATCTTATCAGGCATTCATGCTTACTATGAACCTGAAGAGCTCGTTGGCAAGACATGTGTCGCAATCACTAACTTACCACCAAGAAAGATGATGGGCATTGATTCCTGCGGCATGTTATTAAGCGCAGTTCACAGTGTTAACGGCGAAGAAAGACTTAACCTGTTAATGCTGGACAACAGAATTCCTGCTGGCGCAAAGCTTTACTAAAACAATGAAAGATCCCGGAAGGGATCTTTTTTTAGCCAATGCATTAGCCACGGGTGTTTCAGTTAATGCCTGTATAACACACTTTTATATCTTTCCCAACTTACAGCCCTATTCAGCATATTAAAAGGTCCCTGATTCTTAACCTTAGTCAAAAATCAGAGGCCTGTTTCATATAAACATATGCTTCAGCAATTAATACAGCATGCTGTAGTAAGGATAGAACCCTCTTTCTTTTTCCAGCCCTTCCTTAGTATAGGCATAATACCATGGATTACCCGGATCTGTAGTATTGTCAACTGCTACAGCGTAGTATTCTCCCGGAACATCCACCATTCTTCCCAACTTCTGAACCATACCCTCTACAAACATAAAGATGTAGTTATCTTTGCTGGTATCTGTTTCATAGATAGAGCTGATTTCCCCATCATACTTATTGTCAACCATTTTACCGCTGGTATGAGCAATTATTTCTTCTTTTACTATCTTGTAACTGTATTCACTGAATTCACCATTTACCATATCATCAGAAAACTGCCCACGCAGATAAACCTTGGCATATTTTTCCTGCTCCTTCATGTTAACGGCATAAACAAGCTGAACTGCTTCACCGGTTCTGTTGCCCTGGGAATCCAGTTCACCATAGTACATAGTAAAGAAGGAATGAACATATTCTATCTTTATGCTCTTTCCATTATCCAGATTCTTAACATATGGGAATATAAAGTGATAGTTAACAGCCATCTTGTAACTGTATAATCTGAATTCATCGATCAGATCATATACAGCATCTATCTCATCATTGTCCAATAAGGTTAACAGGCCTTTACTGATAAGTTCATCAAGCTTACTGTTCATGAAACCGGTAGTCAGTTCTTTCATCTTACTGTCAATACTGTTACAGATGATATCACTTTCATAATAAATCTCAATGAAAGCGTCATAAACTCTTCTCATGCCTTCAACATCATCACCATATGACTCCAATGCCCAGTTGCCCATATCAACAATAATATTTTCCCCTGACTCTTTCAGATCAGGATATTTTTCTATCATTCCGTCTATTACCTGTAATGCCGGATTAATACTGGTAGTGGTAATGGAAGACATTGCCCAGTTAGTATAAACATCTTCAATTACCGGCTTTACTGTTTCCAGAGTCATACCGGAACTAATTGCATTGTCACAGGCCTCAACAGCTTCTTCAAACTTACCGTCATTTATCAGCTGTTCCGTCTTTTCCTGAAGTTTCTTCAGCTTACTCTCTTCACTCTGACATCCTGATGTTAACAGTAATCCTATAACTGTTAAGAAAACAACAATTCCCTTAAAAACCGTTTTCATAGAAATACCTCATTATTTTATATCTTTATTATATTATTCTTTTATTTTCGGCATCCTTTAACTACTTCATTTGCCGATCTGCCTACTGATACATTGAATCTAAAGCCGTATCAGTGTCTTGCCCTTTTCAGCCAGTGAATATTCCATCATAGGAGGAATCGTATTGTACTGTTTTCTGGAAATCAGGCCAGCCTTTTCCAGATCCCTGTATCTGAATTACATAAGCTTAAAGCCGTTTTCATCAAACATCTGTTTGATGGCCTTATTGACAACGGTTCTGACTTCAAACTTATATGCTTCGTAACATTCTGTTCTGATTGACAGTCTGATGCACCTTCCACTCATGTCATCTATGCCACCATAGGTAGGTCCGCTGATGATGTAAGGAGAAAGTTCCTTGACCTTTGGCAGGTTTTCATTGAGCATTTTTTCAATGCCGTTAATATCCTGGTCAAATGGAACATTGATGATAACGTCACAATATGAGTTAACTCTGGTCTTGTTGACAATATTAGTCAGGTTACGGTTATTAATTGACTTAACGTCCTGAGCACTGTTGATGATACGGGTCGTTCTGATGCCGATTTCTATTACCCTGCCCTTATAGCCGTTTAACTCAATGATATCACCAACCTGGAATTCTCTTTCAAAGATGATGAAGATACCGGCTAAGATATCAGTAACAAGGTCTCTGGCTCCAAGACCAACAACCAGTGTCAGTAATCCGGCTGAGGCCAGTAATGACTGCGTATCAAAGCCTAATAATGACATACAGTAGTAAATGACTAAGATGGTTGCTACATAATGGATAAAGCTTTTGATCAGTCTTAACATTGTTTCACTCTTTGGTGAAACCATCTTAATGGCTTCATTCATGACAATGTTGAAAACATTCATTGCCAGTGAGTAAATGAATAATGTAATTAGTATTACCGTATAGGCAAATACGTTGAACCCTTTTTCCCATCTGCCGGAAACGATGAAGCCCAGTATCGTATTATCTGTATATAATACATTTCTCAGACTTACCGCAATTAATGCCAGCACTGCGAAGATGCCCATAATCGTACGTACGATGATGCCTGTTTTTTCTTCAGCGGTCTTGTCATTCCAGGAAACGGTCTGTTTCATCATTCTGGCAATGATGTTAAGAGTTGTCTTGGTATCACCATCAGCCATGGTTACTTCGACATATGGATTATCCTCTATTTCATCCAGGGCAATTACATCCTTGTCTCTCATGTAAAGCGTAAAGGTGATCAGATTGGCCAGGCACATTAACTGGGTAATGAATGTAATCAGGCTTCTGCCGCTGAACAGTCGGTTAGACTCTTCAATGATGTACATGTAATTGTTTTCCAGTTCAATTGAATATGAGTAATAGCTTCTGCCGTCAATATTGACATAGCCATAAAATCTGTTTCTTAACTGTGTTTCATCAAAACCGATATCCGTTGCCAGATCATCAACATAATCACCGATGCTTGAATAGGTTACACGCTTGGTATCAATGTCTACACAGATGATGTTGTCGTTTGTACCGGCAATGCAGTTGTCCAGAATTCTGTCTAAAGAAGCTTCCGCAACGACAGTCCTCAGTTTTTCAGGTGATACTGCTACCTGCAAGAAGCCGAGTAATTCCTGCTTGTCATTTACCATTGTTACGCCAATGAACTGATGGTATTCCTGACCAACCTCATCCATCTGCGGCTGTTGAATGACATATGGTATGCCATATTTCATTACGTTGAATTCATATGACTGATCGGCTGGATCATCGGAGATCACGAAGTTAACGATACTTGAATCTGACAGTGTTTCCACACCGTTGACATCAAATAACATGATGTACTGGAAGTCAAAGATCTTTGAGAGTTTTCTTAATTCTTCTCTGGTCTGTAATTCAGGATACTTAACCAGAATGTCTGCCACGATCTGAGCCTTGTTCAGATATGAATCATTATAATGCTCAGTAAGCTTTTCAACGGAATTCTTGCTTTCTTCCAAGTTTGCGGTTATTTCCAGAACTTCATTGTCCTTAGCAATTGAATACATTGTTAAAGAGAATAAGGTCTGAATGTGATATGTTACCAGACCAATGACAAGTAACCCAATTAATGAGAATACCGTCATCTTTCTTCTGATCATCTTATCGGAATAATCATTGGAATTGGTTCGCTTAGCCTCCTGCCTGCTGAAGTAGGTATATGTAACAACTACCGTAAATACCAGACAGATGACAACGTACAGTATACTTGTAGCGATGTGGCTGTTAGTGGTCATTTCGCTTGAGGTAATGCCGCAGGTAATGGTTATGTCTAATTCCTTATTTGAAATTGATGAAGTATAGTAAGCCTTGCGGTTGATTCTTAACCATTTGGCACTCTTTTCAACTAAATCACTTAATGAGATGCCCAATGCGGAAATGTCCTGGCCGATGAACTGCTTCTCAGGATAGTAAACAATGCTTCCTGAGCTTGTGGTTACGATGAAGAACAGATCATCAAGATTCATTACTCTCTGCAATACCTTGTTCTGAGTATAGATGTTATCAAGGATGAAGTTAAGTTCATCGCTTGTCTTCTTTACGGTAACGGTAATGCCTGATTCGGAAGTAGCAGTATAGAATCTGTAGCCTCTTTCCCCTTCACTAGGCGCACTGCCCTTGAAGATGTAATCTACGCCATATAAGTCATATGTTTCCTGATTAAGCTTGTAGTTTGGATCAACATCCAGCATGTGGGCAACGGCATCAGCCTTCGCCTGCATTGCGCCATCATATAATTCGGTTATTTCCAAAGTCTCTTCATATGATTTTGAGAAGGTCTTTTCAACACTTTCCAGTCTCGAAATCAGATTCTGTTTCTGATTTTCCTCAGTAACTCTTGTTTCTACTACAAACAGAAAACAGCCGATAATCAAAAGAATAACGGCCTCTATGATCATTATATCCTTAAGTTTAAGAACTTTTTTCTCTTTCATAACATATCCACCTAATCACTGAAATTATATCATTATTGTAATTAGTTGTGAATTTATATCTTTACTCACAACTCTTTTGCGTTATAATAGAACGCGTCGGTAGCAGCTACCCGACGTTAAACAAAATAAGGAGAAACAAAATGAACACAAAAAAACTGGTTACGATTGCGATGATCGCCGCAATCTACACGGTGCTGACACTTATCTTGGCCCCAATTTCCTTCAGCAACATTCAGATCAGAATTTCTGAATCACTGACAATGTTACCGCTGATTTATCAGCCAGGCATCTATGGCGTAACCTTAGGATGTTTCCTGGCAAATCTGATTGGAGCAATGACAGGTGTTAACCCAACAGGAATGATCGACGCTGTTGTAGGAACAGCCGCAACATTAATTGCCGCAATACTGACCTGGAAATTCCGTGACAGGAAGATTAAGGGCATCCCAGTATTAAGCATCCTGATGCCTGTTGTTCTTAACTTCTTCTTCGTAGGAATTGAATTAGGAGTATTATTCTTCCCTGACAATGTTGTTACAGGATCATTAATCTGCGGATTGGAAGTTGCTGCAGGAGAAATAGTCGCAGTCATTCTCGGCTATATTCTGGTTGGCTGGCTCAAGAAATCTAAAGTCTTTGAAGACAAGTAAAAAAACGACAAATGTCGTTTTTTTTATTCCTATAAGACATCCAACATGTGATAAATGTTCTTCTCATCCAGCTGCTTGAAGTCAAGAGTTGAAGCTTTTCTTAAGTCATTCTTTTCCATGAGTTCATTATATTTAATTAACATTGGCTCATAGATCTGCCATAACTCATCAAGCTTATCCCAGTCAGTTAAGCAGACATGCTTGCCACCCAAACCATAAGGACCGATGTTCTTTCTGGTAATGGCGAACTGTTTCTTAGCTGCCTCAAGATCCTTCTTATCGCCGCTCTTCAAAGCTTTTTCAACCAGTTTGTTACACTTACTGACATTTTCCTTAAACTCTTCTACGCTCATTGTGGTTACGCCCATTGAAGATTCAAAGGCATTCCATCTGAGATGTTCAAGTTCAGGTAATATCCTTATTAATTTTTCATCGATGAGTTTTTCAACCTCATTCTTATTCATGCCTTCACATCCGGCACAGGCAATGTATGTTCTTAAGAATTCTGCACTGGACATGCTGCTTAGGCGGTCCATCGGGTCCTTGCGGTACCACTGGTCTGCCAATTCTTCCTTACTAATCTCCTTGCCAGTTACCTTCTTACGGTAATCAACATCATTAATGTGTCTGGCAATCATGTCAACAGGTTTACTTAACAGTTCACTTACTGATGTTGGATCAAGAGTAATGATCTCACCGTTACCGTCATGTATTTCTATCTTCTGCTTGGTACATGAAGCTATTATTGTCTTCTTACTGAAGCAGTCTTCATGAAGTCTCTTATACAGTCTGATGTCTTCAATTATTTCATGGTTAGTCTCTTCATCGCCCGTACATACAACCAGATAATTGATCTTGTTATCAGGATTAAAAAAACCGTAAATGTCCTTGCTGAAGGCATTGATGTTATGCAGGTTAATGTCATACCTTTTCATCATGTCTTCATAGAGCTGGCTGAACAAGCCGCCGTTTTCATTCATTGAGCAGTCAAATACATCAGCCTTGAACTCACTGCCTAAGAACTGGCCATATCTGACTAAGTAACGCAGCACTTCCTGGCCAACATCGCCAAAGCCGATGACCATTGAATTGAATGATTCTCTGGCCTTGCAGGTTTCATAATCGAATTCAACACTGGTATATGGCATGGCCTTCTGCATCAGCTTATGAGCAGCCAGTTCACCAGATGAATAGATTTCACTGATATAGCGGTGACCGTTTTCATCACTTAAATCAGCCATGAAATCATAATCAATGATGTTTTCACCAAGAATGTAGATACTGACCTGCTCTGAATTAACCTTCAGGTTCTTAAAGCTCTTGAACAGTTTATTAATGAATCTGATGTTCTGCTGGTCATTGTCATTAAGGCACAGAACCCTTATCTGCTTATCCTTTTTCTTAAACCACAGATGTCTCTTTAACCACTGACCGTTTTCAGCCATTTCCTGTTCGGAAATATAGTCAGCGGCATAATCAGCCAGTTTGTTATTAACATCCTTTGAATAGTCACCAACATAGATGACTCTGTATTTTTCACTTTCCAGTTTGGAAATGTGTGCGTATCTCTTATCATTATTACAATACAGAATGGCAATCTTCTTTGTTGGCAGAATGAGCTTCATTCGGTTAAGCAGCTTCTTGCCCCAGGTAATTAACAAGGTACTTGCCGTAACAAAAACAGCCAGTAAGTGAACGATCCAATATGTTATCTGCCAGAAAATGCTTGAGGCAAACCAGCCATTCGCATTCATTAAGGTATCAAACTTTTCGCCACCGCCAAACATAGAGATGGTGTAGCCTACCGTCTTAAAGCCATTTATGATCATGGTTCCCAGGGTATCTTCCGGCTTAGCCAGTCCAAAGCCATAGAAGCCAAGACCGCTTATGACTACGATAAACAAGCAACAGAAGATGATCTTCTGCATGCGCTTAGTATCACATTTCAGGCTGACAAATACGGCAATGGCAATTGTCAGTAAAGCTGTTATTAAAGAGATCCAATTGTTCATAGTTATTACCTGTCTTTACATATCTATTATATTGGTTTTTGACAAATATAGAAAAACTTTTTCATAATTACTCATTAATGATACAATTAACTAAAGAGGAAGTAACATGGCTAAGAAGAAACTTTTTATTGCCTATCACGGTACTTATGATAATGACGGCTCTTTAAGAAAGGCTGAAGAAATCTATAACTATCTGACTGAAGCAGGTGTTGACTGTTTCCTTTTTTCTGCCTCTGCCAGTAATAATAACCGGGCCTTTGTTTCGACTTCAGAAGTAGCCGCAGAGAGTGAAAAGTTCTTACTGGTCTGTAACGAAAACATCAGGACCGATGAAGACGGCAATCTGTTAAATAACGGCATCTTGCAGGAGATAAGAGCCTTTGCCAAGAGAATATATTACAACGAGAGCAGTGATGGCGATGCCAGAGTCTATGGCTTTGGTCAGTTTACTTCCACAATGGCCAATAAACTGTTCCACATTTTCAAGGGTGTGGCCCATTTCACGGAAATACGTAATGGTGGTAAGGACTGTTACAAGGAAGTCCTGGACTGGGTAAATGGCAAATCAGAATTAAATGATGATGTCATAACCAGGGAAAGAACGGCCTTGGAAGACATCCGTTCCGAATCAATCAGGATCTCCAAGAAGAGCGAATACGGCCTTTCACCTGTAACATATAATGAACTGTTACTACCGCAGATCGAATTTGACGGCGGTAAGAAAATAACCAACATTCTTAATCTGGAACTTGAGAAGGAAAAGACATACATCATGTATGCCAACGGCGGCTCAGGTAAGTCATATTCCATAAAGTCATTATGGATGTCTCTTTTACAGTCCAACTGGCTGCCATTATATGTTTCTATCAGAACATGTTATGAAAGATATGGCGAAAAGGAACATCCTTTGTTTGAATATCTTCACGCAACTTACCGCCACTTCCCTGTCAGCCCTGATAACATCCCGGACTACCTAAGAAACAATGACGCAAACTGGGTACTGTTATTGGATGGCTATAATGAAGCGGAAAACATAGAAAAGATTCAAAATGACCTCAATGAAATAGATGATTATGTTACCACTGTATTAACGACCAGAGACAAGAGTTTCATTCAGGGCATCAATACTAATATTACAATCTTCCTGAAGCTCTTACCG
>JAFUCG010000056.1 GCA_017459795.1 Erysipelotrichaceae bacterium
GCATCCTCGCTTTCTAATAGTGACTTCGACAATCCTATTATATTGCTTGGATGCTTTTCTTTACAAAAAGCATCGGCCCTCCACCTGCCTAGCAGGTGGTTTTCTGTTTCCACTTCGTGTTCAACCGTCTTAGAAGACTAAAAAGATAAAAGAGTCATTTTCAGACTCTTTTACTTATAAATCATTTATTCAAGAAGGGGGAAATGGGTCTCTATTTTGACCTACTTAATTTATACTCCACTAATATGAAAATAATGTGAAATATCTTTACTTTTTTTGTGAAAAACACGTGAGTTCCTTTTTTCAGTTAATTATTATCAATGCTCAACAACGTGGTATAATGAACATGTAAATACTGGAGAAATAATTATGCAGAAAGAAATAACCGAAAGAATTTCCCTTCTTAATGAAGAAGGCAATTTGACGTGTCCAGGCTTTGCCAGAAAGCTATTAGCAACCTATAAGAGCCCTGAAACCTTCTGGGAGCGTTTTAAAACCAAGCAGTGGGATTATTACTATGTCGGCAACAATCACTTTGGTTTATGCTTAACAATTGACGACAACGGCTACATGGGCCTAGACAGCGTTTCCTTCCTGGACTTCGATAACAAGTGGGAAATTACCAAATCCACAATGCAGGTAATGACCTTAGGCAAGAAGAATCTGCCAACTACTTCAGAAGTCGGAGATCTGAAATCATATGGTACAAGTTATAACATCACCTTCAGAAATGACGGCACAACAAGAATATTGGAAGGCTTCATGAATGACTTTGACAAGAAGGAACCGATCATATTCAATGTAACACTTACTGATTTCCCTGAAGAATCAATGGTCATCATGACCCCGTTTGATAAGCCAAAGCACTATTACTATAATCAGAAGATCAACTGCATGAAGGCTGAGGGCAAGGTTACCATTGGCAAAAGAGAATACATCTTCAATAAGGAGGACAGTTACGGTACCCTTGACTGGGGCAGAGGCATCTGGACCTATGAAAACACCTGGTACTGGTCTTCCCTGTCAACGACCGTAGATGGTGAACCGTTTGGCTTCAACCTGGGATATGGCTTTGGTGATACCTCAGCAGCCAGTGAGAACATGTTATTCTATAAAGGCAAGGCACATAAGCTTGATCAGGTAAGATTCAACATTCCTCAGATAGATGGCAAGGATGACTTCATGTCACCTTGGACCCTCACCAGTAATGATGAAAGACTGCGCCTGAACTTCCTACCGATAATTGACAGAGCTGCCTGTACCAATGCCTTGGTCATCTTGTCAGATCAGCATCAGGTATTCGGTCACTTCAATGGCTACTGCATATTGGATGACGGCACCAAGATAACTCTTAACAATGCCGTAGGATTTGCGGAAAAAGTACATAATAAATGGTAAAAGGCTGATTACTCAGCCTTTTACAATGTTCTTTCCTTATGCATTGAAGGGTGTCTTTCCCTTCTGTCGCTTTCTCTTTCGTCAAGCTCAAATGGCATTCTTCTGACTTCCATGCGTGGACGTCTGAATCTTGGCGGCATTCTGAAGTGATCATCTTCTCTGGAATCTCCCTCAGGATTGCTCTTGATGATCTTATCAAGAATGGCAGCCAGTGAATCTTTTTCTTCTGCGCTTAAGCAGTCAAGTACATCTTCCCTTGCCTGACTTTCCTCAATCAGGGCAGCCTGTGCCTTTCCCTCATCAGTTAAATACAGGCGGTTGATTCTGTTATCTTCCTCATCGCTCTTTCTGACAAGCCAGCCGTTTCTTTCCATTTTGTTTATGATTTCACCGCTTGACTGTGGTCTGATGCCTAAGATGTAAGACAGCTGCTTTTGTGAAATGCCATCATTCATTGCCAATACTGACAATGCACGGTTCTGAGTGTTAGGAACATTTGCTTCGTGACGGTGACGTCTGAAGATCGCCCCCACTCTTCTAAAACTTTCATGCAGATATTCATTTCTTTCATTCATTGTTCAACACTCCTTTCAAAACAAACAAATATATAAAATAAGGTACCTTACTTATATTATACATATGGCAAGGTACCTGTCAATATATTAAGGTACCTTTTTATTATAAAATTCGTCTTTTTAAATGTAAAATATTAGTAGAAACCTCAAAAATGGAGATAAATACAATGCTAAAAGACGAACTGATCAAATACTACTACCCGCCTAACGGCTACAATTACAATTGCGCTGAGGCAATGATCCGGGCCTTAAACGACTATTACGATTTTAAACTGCCTGAAGAGATGTTTTACGCTGCCAGCAGTTATGGTGGCGGCTGTCACCATGATGAGTTATGCGGCGGCCTGGCCAGTGCATTAGCTGTATTAGGAGTCCTCTATTCCGTTAATGGCAGAGGCCACGATTCGACAAAGCTAAGAGAACTGTCTGACGAACTGTTTAAGCGTTTTGAAGAGAGATTTAAGACCAGCAGATGCAATCAGCTAAAGAAGGAAAATTACATTCCTGAGCACAAATGTGAAGCTGTACTGGTTATCATAGCGGACATATTGGAAGATCTCATTAATGACAATCCCGTAATCAATAACAATCCGCACGTGAAACGTGCGGTTTTTAGGCTCCCCTGTAAGGGCCTATACCGCACAGCGACCCTAAAGGGTCTTGTGTAGTCCGACAACCGTGCTCTGCACTATGGCCTACCCCTTAA
>JAFUCG010000057.1 GCA_017459795.1 Erysipelotrichaceae bacterium
ATACAGGCCAAGAAAGGAGTTTATTATCTAACCGGACCTAATTAGATAATACGTGGCATATGGGATTAGTTATTAATCAGAAACTGGTAAACGATGAGACCGGTAAACAGTTAGTAGAATTATGTCCGTTTAATGCCATTTCCTATGAGAACGGCAAGTTAGACATCGGTGTCGGCTGTAAGCTGTGTAAGATGTGTGTCCGTAAGGGACCTCAGGGTGTCGTAACCTTCCAGGAAGATGAGATCGTTAAGGTCAATAAGGATGAATGGAATGGTATCTGCGTATATGCGGACAGTGACCATGGCGTTCTTCATAAAGTAACCTTTGAGTTAATTGGTAAGGCTAAGGAACTGGCAAGTGTCATTAATCATCCGGTATATGCCTTGTTAATTGGCAATAACTGTGATGAGGATATTAAGGAATTACTGTCATATGGTGTGGATAAGGTATTTGTCTATGAACACGAGGAGTTAAAAGATTTCGACATTGAGAAATACGCCAACTGTTTCAGTGATTTCATAGAAACCGTAAAACCTTCAAGCATATTGGTTGGTGCTACTAATGTTGGTAGATGCTTAGCTCCTAGAGTAGCCGCCAGATTCCATACCGGTTTAACAGCTGACTGTACAAGACTGGAAATGAAGGAAAATACAGACCTGGTTCAGATCAGACCTGCCTTTGGCGGTAATATCATGGCTCAGATCGTTAATCCAAACAGAAGACCGCAGTTCTGTACGGTAAGATATAAGATATTCAATTCACCTGAAAAGGTTGAAGAGCCTAAGGGTGAGGTAGTAAGAGTAGAAATCAAAAAGGAATGGCTTAAGAGCAATACTGAAATATTGAAGATAGAAGAAAAGCCTAGAGAGTTGGACATCTCTGAAGCCGATGTAATCGTAGCCGTTGGCAGAGGCTTGAAATCAGTTGATGATCTGGCAATGGTCAATGAACTGGCTGAGCTGTTGGGTGGGGTAGTAGCCTGCTCAAGACCAATGGTAGAAGCTGGGATATTCGACGCCAAGCATCAAATCGGCTTAAGCGGCAAGACAGTTAAGCCAAAACTGATAATTACTCTTGGCATATCCGGAGCAATTCAGTTCACGGCCGGCATGAACGGTTCTGACTGCATCATCGCCGTAAATAGTGATCCGGAAGCACAGATATTTGACGTATGTAACTATGGAATAGTTGGCGACATGTATGAAGTCATTCCACAGTTAATTAAACAGATAAAGGGGGAATAAGTGATGTATAAGAAAGTTGATAATAAGGACATTGAATACTTAAAGTCAGTTATTCCTGCCAATAGAATACTGGTTCATGATGAGATTTCTGATGACTATGCTCATGATGAATTAGGCGGAATTGAAGTAAAGCCTGAAGTACTGATCTATGTCAGAAGTACTGAAGAAGTTTCTAAAGTCATGAAGTATGCCTATGAAAATGAAATACCGGTAGTAGCCAGAGGCTCAGGTACTGATTTGGTTGGGGCAGCCGTTGCCTTGGAAGGCGGCATCATGATCTGTACCAAACAGATGAACCACATTCTGGAAGTTGATGAAACCAACTTAACCGTAACGGTAGAGCCTGGTGTACTGTTAATGGAATTACAGGCTTATGTCGAAGAAAGAGATCTGTTCTATCCACCTGATCCAGGTGAAAAGAGCGCAACCATCGGCGGCAACATTTCCACTAATGCCGGTGGCATGAGAGCGGTAAAGTATGGCGTTACCAGAGACTATGTCAGAGGTCTGACAGTCGTAATGCCGAATGGCGAAATTGAACACTTTGGCGGCAAGGTAGTTAAGAACTCTTCAGGTTATGACATCAAGGATCTGATCATCGGTTCAGAAGGAACCTTATGTATCATTACTGAAGCCATCTTGAAGCTTGTACCGAAACCTGCTTATTCAGTTTCAATGTTACTGCCGTTCATGACCATGGAAAAAGCCATAGAAGTTGTTCCTGAAATCATCAGGTCAAAGGCATCACTTACCGCAATTGAGTACATGTCTCTGGATACGATCATTTCAGCTGAACAGTTCTTAGGCAAGAAGTTCCCTGATACAAATTATGAAGCATACATTCTGTTAACCTTTGACGGTAACTCAATGAAAGAAATACAGGATGAATATACCAAGGTAGCCAACTTATGCATCGAAAAGGGTGCCATTGACGGTTACTTCGTTGATACTGATGAAAGAAAGAAATCAGTATGGAATACCAGAGGAGCCTTCTTGGAAGCTATCAAGGCTTCAACCGACTTAATGGATGAATGTGATGTTGTAGTACCAAAGGGCAAGGTAGCTGATTTCATTAAGTATACTCATGAGGTTGGTAAGGAAGTAGGTTTGAGAATTCCTTCATTCGGTCATGCCGGTGACGGTAACCTGCACATCTATCTGTGTAAGGATTCAATGGCTGAGGACATCTGGAAAGAAAAGGCTGATAAGGCATTTGAACTGTTATATGCCAAGGCCAGAGAATTCGGCGGCATGGTATCAGGTGAACATGGCATTGGTTATGCCAAGAAGCCATACCTGGCAAAGCAGGTTGGGGAAAACCAGATTGAATTAATGAGAAGCATCAAGAAGGTATTTGATCCAAAGAATATCCTCAATCCGGGAAAGGTATGTTAAAGGTCAGTTATCTGGCCTTTTTTCATATAATAGAATAATATGGATATATAAGGAAAGAGAGATAAACAATATGATAATTCATTCCAAGAGAATATACATGGAGAATGTATGTCGCAGTGGATATCTGGAAATAAAGGACGGTAAGTTTGTCCGCTTTTATGAGGAAGGCAGTGATGTTACGGCCTGTGTTGACTACGGTAACTTAAGAATAATACCGGGCATCATTGATACGCACAACCATGGCTGTTACGGCTATAGCATGGCTTCACCTCGTACTCCTACTCTTGATGAGGTAAAGGGCTATGTAAAGGGTCTGGCTTCAAGTGCTGTTACCGGCGTATTACCGACAACTACCTATCCTGATTCAATGAGATTCATTGTTGATCACATGAATGACGGGCTGGAGGGTGCTCAGATACTGGGCATTCACAGTGAAGGTCCTTGGGGTTCAAGAGTAGGTGAAAAGGGCGTAAACACCGGTTACCCGGCCGTTGACATGAAAGTAGCTGAGGAAATGGTTAAGGCCGGCCAGGGACATTTATTATTGGTCGACATTGCCCCGGAAGTAGATAATGCGATAGAAGCCATTAAGTATTTCGCAGATCAGGGCATTAAGGTAGGTGCTTACCATACCAATGCCAACTTTGAAGAAGCCAATAAGGGCATTGATGCCGGCATAACGGTAGCCACTCATTTAGGTAATGTCATGACGGGCTTACACCACAGAGACATCGGTACCTTGGGAGCATGCATCTTAAGAGATGAAGTTGATTGTGAAGTAATATGTGATGGCATGCATGTTTCCCTGGAAATGATCAAACTGTACTTCAAGATGAAGGATAAGAGCCGTTTCATGATGATATCTGATAACGTTGCCTATGCTGGGTTACCGGCAGGTCATTATAAGGGCTCTGAAATAAATCAGGGCAAGAATAAGGATGGCATTGTTTCAGACCGAAAGACCATCTATGTAAATGAGGAAGGCTTTGTCTTAAGTGAAACCGGCAGACTTTCCGGCAGCAGTAAGCCTGTACTATATGGCGTTAAGAACCTGGTTGAAAAGCTTGGCATTCCATTAGAGGAAGTTGTTAAGATGTCGTCCCTAAACCCAGCCAGAAAGTATGGCTTTGGTGATACAAAGGGCAGCATCGCCATCGGCAAGGACGCTGACTATGCGGTAATCGATGATGACTACAACTGTCTGTACACCTATTGCAAGGGCAGGGAAGTATACGATTACTTAAAGGATACTGAACTGTTCAATAAGGAACTGTACGAACAGATCAAGCTGGACGAATAGTGAAGTATTTATGTAGTGGAAAGTGAACTTCCGAAATTGGAGGTTCGCTTTTTACGTGTTTTAATGACTTTGTAAATATTCCACTATAAACGGTTTTACTGTATAATTATCATGGTGATTTAAATATGAATAATAAGGAATTACAATCTTACTACGACGGCTATTCTTTAAAGGCCTACGACATATTCGGAGCTCACTTTGTTGAAGGTGGAGTTGTTTTCAGATTATATGCTCCTAACGCCAAAAGCGTAAGGCTGATTGGCGACTTCAATAACTGGGACAGGGAAGCCACATTCTTAAAAAAGGTCACAAATGAGATCTGGGAAACAACTGTGGAAGGCTTACAGGAATATGCCCAGTATAAATATGCAATAGAAAGCCAGGACGGCAAGTTAATGGAAAAGGCTGATCCATATGCCTTTTACAATGAAATGAGACCTGGCTGGGTCTGTAAGGTCGTAAATCTTGATGAATATAAGTGGACTGATCAGGATTGGATGAAGAGCCGTACGCTGAACTTTGACAAACCAATGAACATTTATGAGGTTCATCTAGGCGGTTTTAAGCATCATGGTGCCGGCAGATGGTTCACTTATTATGAAATGATTGATGAACTCATTCCTTATGTCAAGGAAATGGGCTATACACACATAGAGTTAATGCCATTAAACGAATATCCGTTTGACGGTTCATGGGGTTATCAGCAGTACGGTTACTTCAGTGTCACATCCAGATATGGTAACTGTTATCAGCTGATGATGTTCATCGATGCCTGCCATAAGAATGGCATAGGAGTCATCATGGACATCGTAATGGCTCACTTTGTCAAGGACAGCTTTGGCCTTATCAAGTTTGACGGTACCTGTGTTTATGAAAACAGTGACCCGTCAAAGTCAGAAAGCCAGTGGGACACTCATTACTTCGACTTTGCCAAAAATGAAGTAGTAAGCTTCTTAATGAGCAGTGCCGGCTTATGGCTGGATAAGTATCACATGGACGGCTTAAGAGTTGATGCCGTAAGTAACCTTATCTACTACAATGGAGATTCTAGAAAGGGTGAAAATGATGGAGCTATTGCGTTCATTAAGCGCTTCAATTATCACTTGCACGCCAACTATCCTGGCGCCATGATCATTGCCGAAGATTCAACCAGCTATCCAAGAGTAACCGAAAAGGTTGAGTATGGCGGACTTGGTTTTGACTATAAATGGGACTTAGGCTGGATGAATGATACCTTAAGGTACTATAAAATGGACCCAGAGTATAGAAAATATCATCATAATTTGATAAACTTCTCAATGGCATATTTCTATTCCGAGAAGTTCATTTTGCCGTTCTCACATGATGAGGTTGTTCATTCAAAGGGCACCATTGTTGATAAAATGTGGGGCAATTACGAAGAAAAGTTTGCACAATGCCGTAATTTAATGGTATATATGTATACGCATCCTGGTAAGAAATTGAATTTCATGGGAAATGAAATTGCCAGTTTCCGCGAATTCGATGAGCAGAAGGAATTAGACTGGTTCTTACTAAGCTATCCTGCTCACGATTCATTCAAGCGCATGATCAGAGACCTCAATGAGATCTACAAGTCAGATGAGGCTTTCTGGAAGGATGATTACAGTTGGGACGGTTTCAAGTGGATTGATGCCGATAACAACGAGCAACGTATCTACAGTTATGTCAGATTTGGCAGGGAGCATGTTTATGTCGTCGTACTCAACATGGCTCCTGTATCTTATGAGGAATTTGAACTTGGTGTACCAACCTACGGTTATTACACTGAAATACTGAATTCAGAAAAAGATATCTACAGTGGATGCAACATGTGCAATTTCACGAAGGTTCAGGCCAAGAAGCCTGGAAAGAATGGCATGCACTATAGCATGAAGATCAGATTGGCACCTTACGCTGGAGTTATCCTGAGGGCCAAGAGGAAGTAGAAGGGATAATATATGTTTACTAACAAAGAAGAATTCATTAAACAGTACGAAGAAAGATTCATTCAGACATATGGTCGTTCATATAAATACGCTGACGATTCAGAAAAGTTCCTTACTTTAGGTGAGCTGGTCAGAGACTATGCTTCTGAAAACTGGATGAATACCAAGGAGGCTATTTCTCAGAATGGTCAGAAGCAGCTGTTCTATTTCTCAATGGAATTCCTGATTGGCCGTTTACTGACCAACAACTTAATGAACATGGGTATTTACGAAATCGTCAGAGACGGTTTGGCTGACATGGGCATTGACTTAAATGATATGGAAGAAATGGAAACTGATGCAGGATTAGGTAACGGCGGCTTAGGCAGACTGGCAGCCTGTTTCCTTGATTCATTAGCTACATTAGGCTTACCTGGCCATGGCAACACCATCCGTTATGAATACGGTCTGTTCAAGCAGAAAATTGAAAACAACAAGCAGGTAGAAGTACCTGACATCTGGTTAAAATACGGTAACCCATGGGAAGTTAGAAAGACAAAGCATGCCGTAGACGTTAAGTTCTATGGTGAAATGATCACCAAGTGGGAAAGTGACGGCAAGCTTTCTGTTAAGCACGTTAATGCTGAAACAATCAGAGCCGTACCATATGATGTACCAATCGTAGGTCATGGTAATAAAGTTGTTAATACCCTGAGATTATGGAAGCCTGAAGCTTCTGAAGACGGTCCGGTTAACCGTGACTTCATCAGATATCTGAATGACGTTGCCAAGATCTCTCAGAACGTATATCCGGACGACAGCACTGAAAAGGGCCGTGAATTAAGAGTTAAGCAGGAATACTTCTTTGTTTCTGCCGGTGCTCAGACTTTGATCAGAAGCCATCTGGATAACTACCACACTCTTGATAACTTACATGAAAAGGTAGTAATTCAGTTAAATGATACTCATCCAATCATGATCGTCGCTGAATTAATGCGTATCATGCTTGATGAATACAAGTATGATTGGGATAAGGCCTGGTATATCGTTTCTCATACCGTTGCCTATACAAACCATACCATCATGCAGGAAGCTCTGGAAAAGTGGCCTGAAAGCATGATCATGAAGCTGTTACCTAGAATTCATTCACTGATCAGAGAAATTGACAGACGTTTCAAGAATGACGTACTCGCCAAGACAGGTGACTACAACCTGGCTGAAAGAGTTGCCATCATCAAGGACGGTCTGGTACACATGGCTCACATGGGCGTTGCCAGCAGTTTCTCAGTTAACGGTGTAGCAGCCATTCATACCGAAATTCTGAAGAAAGACGTAATGAAGGACTTCTATCAGATTTTCCCTGAAAAGTTCAATAACAAGACAAATGGTGTAACTCACAGAAGATGGCTGGCTTATTCCAACCCTCAGTTACGTGACATGATCATCGATCTGATCGGTGATGACTTCATTGAAAAGCCATTTGAATTATGCAAGTTGGCAGAGTTCGCCGATGATAAGAACGTTCAGGCCAGATTTGCTCAGGTTAAACTGGAAAGAAAGAAGATCTTAGCCAAGTATGTTAAGGAAACATTGAATATTGATGTTAACCCTAACTCAATTTTCGATGTACAGGCTAAGAGATTACACGCATATAAGAGACAGATGCTCAACTGCATGCATCTGATCTACATGTATCAGTACATTAAGGAACATCCTGATTTCAACATGGTTCCTCACACCTATTTATTCGGTGCCAAGGCAGCTCCTGCCTATGTATACGCCAAGAAGGTAATTGAACTGATCAACGCAATCGCTGACAAAATCAATAATGATCCTGTTGTTAATAAATACATGAAGGTCGTATTCATTCCTAACTACTGTGTATCAATCGCTGAGATCCTGCTTAACGCAGCTGATGTAAGTGAACAGATCTCAACAGCCGGTAAGGAAGCCAGCGGTACAAGCAACATGAAGTTAATGATGAACGGTGCCATTACCTTAGGTACATTAGACGGTGCCAATGTTGAAATCAAGGAACATGTTGGTGAAGAAAACATCGTCATCTTCGGTAATACCGTAGAAGATCTGAGAAAGTTACGTTTCGATGGCTATAACGCCATGATGATTTACCAGTCAGATCCAACCATTAAGAAGATCATGGATTCTCTGATTGACGGTACCTGGGATGTCAACAAGGATGAATTTAGAGCCATCTATGATGAATTATTATACGGTAATGATGAATACTTCCACTTCGCAGACTTCTATCCATACTTACAGGCTCATCAGAAGATCGACCAGATGTATAAGGATCAGGAAAAGTGGAATAAGATGTGCTTACTGAACATTGCTTCAAGCGGCTACTTCAGCACAGACAGAACAATCGAAGAATATAACAGAGACATCTGGCACTTAGATAAGGTAAAGATGTAACTTTATGAAAGACCATGTTAAGGCTTATCTCGATGACTATGACAAAATAGTCATCGAGATTGACAATACTTTCTGTGGGGGCAAAAGCGACAGATTTTATCTTTTGGATAACAATCTGGTTTTTCCTTTGGAAATTCTTACCTCTTACAGACTGGATAAGGTTACCAGATATGAAACTAAGCTCAATGATGAAATAACCATTGGCCGTGAATATCAGGTAATGGCCGTAAATGGCTACAGAACGATATTACAATACAGATTCATTGTTAAGACTGCCCGTTTTAATGATGAATTTTTCTATGATGGCGATGACCTGGGAAGCACATTGAATGACAAGTTTACCCGCTTTGTCTTATGGGCTCCTACCGCCAGTCAGGTAAAAGTGGAAATTGAACACCATGGCAGTGTAAAGACATTGGACTTGCACCGTGGTGAAAAGGGAACCTTCCGCATTTCCATTGGACCAAGGATCATTGGGGCATTATACCGTTATCTGATCAGAGTCAATGGCAAGTGGCACTATTCACTTGATCCTTATGGCAAAGCTTCCAGCGCCAACAGTGAAAAGAGTGTTGTGGTTGATGTTGATGAATACAGGGCATCAGAGTATGAATTACCAAAACTGGAAAAATACAGTGATGCCATAATATATGAAATCAGTGTCAGAGACTTCACTGATGAAGGCACCTTTGAGGCCATGAGTGAGAATCTTGATTATGTCAGTGAACTTGGAGTTACACACTTGCAGTTAATGCCGGTTAACGACTTTGGCAGCGTTGATGAACTGCATCCTGAACTGTTCTATAACTGGGGATATGACCCGGTACAGTATCAGGCACTGGAAGGAAGTTATTCAACCAATGTCATCAGTGCCATTCAGGTACTGTCAGACTTCCGTAAACTGGTCAACGCAATTCATGAGAAAGGGCTAAAGGTCAATCTTGATGTAGTATTCAATCATGTCTACATCATGCACAGACACAGCTTTGAATTATGCGTACCGTATTACTATTTCAGATATTATCCTGATGGCAATCTGTCTGACGGCTCATTCTGCGGTAATGACGTTGACACTTCAATGCCTATGTGCCGTAAGTATATCATTGATACTCTTAAGTACTACGTAGATGTATTTAAGATAGACGGTTTCCGCTTTGATCTCATGGGCTTAATTGACATTACAACCATGAACAGGGTCGTTGAGGAACTGAGGAGTCTCAATCCAGATATCATGATCTATGGTGAAGGCTGGAACATGAATACGGCCCTGATGGAAAGTGAAAGATGCTGCAAGGACAATGCTGAAGCGGTTAAGGACATAGCGTTCTTCAATGATCAGTTTCGTGATAAGATCAAGGGCAGCACATTTGAACCTGAAAAGAAAGGTTACGCTAGCGGAGATGTTGAGTATATTGATGCTGCAAGTGAGCTGTTGCTTGGTCAGGCTCTGGGCAGTGAACAGAGCATTAACTATGTTGAGTGCCATGATGATATGACCTCATTTGATAAGTTAAGGTTATGTTGCAGAAACGAAGATGTTATAGCCAGACAAAAACTGCTGATTGCCTTTGTAGTATTAGCTCAGGGCATACCATTCATTCACAGCGGCCAGGAATACTGCCGAAGCAAGAACTTCGTTTCTAACAGTTACAACCAGCCTGATGAAATAAACAAGTTAAGACCGGAAGATAAGTTAAACCATCAGGATGTCATTGACTTTACCAGGGAAATGATCAGGATCAGGAAGGAATACAGTCTGGCTAAGCCGGCTGACAGAGTATTGGAAGAAACTGATGTTGTTAAAATCGGTGATTGCCTTGTTTATGATTTAAGAGAATGTAACGGTAAGGATGTTAAGATCATATTCAATCCTACGGACGAGGATGTTGATCTGAATTTCAATAACTATAAATACATATATGGTGAAGGATTCAAGGCAGTTTCCGTTACCATATTAGAAAGAGAACAATAATGATTAATAGAAGCTGGGATGATTTTCTACAGAATGAATTCAGGCAGGATTACTTTAAGAAGCTTTCAGTGTTTCTGAAACAGGAATACGCTGAAAAGACAATATACCCGCCAAAGCAGGAGGTCTTCGCAGCTTTTTATTATACTGACCTCGATAAGGTAAAAGTTGTCATATTGGGTCAGGATCCATATCATGAACCAAATCAGGCCTGTGGCCTGTGTTTTGCCATCAAGCCTGGTAATCCATTACCAAAATCCCTGCAGAACATCTACCGGGAAATTCATGATGATCTGGGCTTACAGATGAGTAACAGCGGTTACCTGGTCAAATGGGCCAAGCAGGGTGTACTGTTACTGAATACGGTCATGACCGTAGAAAGAGGCAAGGCAAATTCACATAAGGACCATGGCTGGGAACAGTTTACCGATCATGTCATTAGTAAGATAAATGAGCTTGATCAGCCAATAGTGTTCTTACTTTGGGGCAATAACGCCAAAAGTAAGCGCAGTTTATTAAATAATCCGAAGCATCTGGTGCTCACCGCAGCCCATCCGTCACCGTTAAGTGCCTATAACGGTTTCTTTGGCTGCCGTCATTTTTCCAAGGCCAATGAGTTTCTGAGTAAAAACGGCGTAAAACCTATAGATTGGAAAATGTAAAGGCTTACATATTAAGGTAATGATGATATAATGATATTAAGGGAATTGACAGATAAATAACATCTTAGAGAGGAGTGGTTTTCTTGAAAACAGAGATGTTAGCTATGATCTTAGCTGGAGGTCGTGGAACAAGATTACTGGATCTGACCAGTAAGGTAGCGAAGCCAGCTGTTTATTACGGTGGGAAATACAGAATCATTGACTTCCCATTAAGCAACTGCGCCAACAGTAACATTGGCATCGTTGGTGTTTTAACACAGTATGAATCAATTTTATTAAACGCCTATGTAGCCCAGGGTTCAATTTGGGGCTTAAACGGTAAGAACAAGGGTGTTTTCGTCTTACCACCTAGAGAAAAGAACGATGGTTTCGGTAAGTACAGAGGTACAGCTGATGCCATTTACCAGAACATTGACTTCATGGACATCTATGATCCTGAATATGTTCTGATCTTGTCAGGTGACCATATTTACAAGATGGACTATTCAGAAATGCTGGCATTCCATAAGGCACAGCACGCAGACGTTACCGTTGCCGGTCTGGAAGTAAGCTGGGAAGAAGCTAAGCGTTTCGGTATCATGAATACAAACGAAAAGGATGAAATCATTGAGTTTGAAGAAAAACCAGCTCATCCAAAGAACAATCTCGCCAGCATGGGTATTTACATCTTCAGTTACAAGGCCTTAAGAAAGGCATTGATCGCTGACGCTGACAACGACAAGTCAGATCATGACTTCGGTAAGAACGTCATTCCTTCATTCCTAGAGCAGGGCAAGAAGATCTGTGCTTACAGATTCAAAGGATATTGGAAGGACGTAGGAACAATAGATTCATTATGGCAGGCTAACATGGACCTGTTAGATGACAATGATGTTCTGAACATGGCTGATGATGACTGGAAGATTTATACAGAAGACATTCCAACAACACCACAGTTCATTGGTAAGAAAGCCAGAATCAAGAGAGCTTACATTAACCAGGGCTGTGTAGTTAACGGAACGATCGAGAATTCAGTTCTGTTCAGGGACTGCCGCATTCATAAGGGTGCTAAAATCATCGACAGTGTTCTGATGCCAGGTGTAATAGTTGATGAAGGTGCAGTTGTCAGAAACTGCATTGTCGCAGAAGGTCTGGAGATTCCAGCCAATGCCAATATCGGAACAAAGGAAAAGATTGAATTAATAGCCAGGAAAGAGCAGGTGGAAGAACAATGATAAACGCAATCGGTATCGTTAATTTTGAAGATAGCAGTGTCAATGTAAAAGGCATGAGCGATTTCAGAAGCATTCCTGCCATGTCATTTTTAGGCCGTTACAGAATCATTGACTTCACATTAAGTAACATGGTTAATTCAGGTATTGATGAACTGTCAGTACTGGTAAAGAATAAGCCACGTTCATTAATCGAACATTTAGGTAACGGAAGTAACTATAACATTAACTTAAAGAGCGGTTATCTGAACATCCTCTATACAGATAACAATACAATGAATGATGCATATTTTCATGACATTTATGTCATGAATGCCAACCTGGAAAAATTCCAGGAAAGCAAGGCTAAATATGTTGTCATTTCTTCAAGCTACATGATCTACCGTATTAATTACAATGACATCATCAGAGCTCATGAAGAAAGCGGCGCAGACATTACCTGTGTTTATCAGGAAGTTAATAACGCTAATCAGAAGTACATTGGCTGTAAGACCATTGATCTTGATAAGAATGGCGTTGTTACCGCAATCGGCAGAAACAAGGGTAATAAGAAGAGTGCCAACATCTTAACAGAAACATATGTAATCGAAAGAGAGCTGTTTGTTGATCTGGTTGAAAAGGCACCTGTAATCAGCCCATTATATGGCTTAATCGATGTAATCACATCAGTAGTTGACAGTTTAAAGGTCTGCGGCTACGAACATAAGGGCTATCTGGCATGCATTAACTCATTAGAAGAATACTATGATGCCAACATGGAAATGATCGACTATGAAAAGGCTTCAGAGCTGTTTGATCCTGATTGGCCAATCTATACAAAGACAAACGATTCTCAGCCAGCCTTCTATTCAAAGAATGCTCATGCCAAGAACTGCCTGATTGCCAACGGCTGTGTCATTAACGGTGACCTGGAAAACTGCATTTGCGGCCGTGGCGTAACCGTAGGCAAGGGTGCCGTAATCAAGAACACATTACTGTTACCTGAATGCTACATCGCTCCAATGGCTCACATTGAAAATGCGATCATTGATAAACACTCAAGTGTTGAACGTAAGCTGGAAATCATCGGTAAGGATGGCAAGCTGGCTTATGTAAAGAGAAGAGACAGGGTATAACTATGAAAAAAGTATTATTTGTTGCCGGAGAGGGTTTACCTTACTGCAAGAGCGGTGGCCTGGCTGATGTCATTGGTTCACTGCCGCAGGCTTTATGTAAGCAAGGTGACGAATGTGCAGTAGTACTGCCAATGTACAAGGTAATCATTGATAAGCATCCAAACATGGAAAAGGTCGCAGACTTCCATGTTCAGTCAGGCATTATCAATAAGGATGCCTCAATCTATACTGACAAGGTAGGAAACGTTGTCTACTACTTCATCAGACAGGATGACTATTTCTACCGTGATGGCCTGTACAGCTTCCATGATGACGGTGAAAGATTCGCCTTCTTCTGTAAGGCTGTTCTGGATATGTTACCACATATTCCATTCAAACCTGAAATCATCCATACCAATGACTGGCAGACCGGCATGATTCCAATCATCTGCAAGCAGGAATACCAGGATCCGGAATATAGGAAGTATAAGCACATTTATACAATTCATAATCTGTTATTCCAGGGTAATTTCCCTAAGGACATCTTAAGATGCTTCAACCTGTCAGAATACTATTACAATAACGGTGACATCAAGTTTGATAACGGCATCAGCTTCATGAAAGCCGGTATCATCTACGCCGATGAAGTTACAACTGTTTCTGAACAGTATGCCAGAGAAATCGTTACTAGCGAATACGGTGAAAGAATGGAAAGAGTTCTGGCCGACAAGGGAGACAGACTGACCGGTATCGTTAACGGTATTGATACTGTTAGTTGGAACCCGGAAACAGATAAGGCTCTGTACAAGAATTATACTGAACATGACATCAGAGGCAAGAAGGCCTGCAAGCGTTCATTACAGTATCAGTTAGGCTTAAGAGTAGCTGACGACGTAATGTTGATCGGTATCGTTTCAAGATTAACCTGGCAGAAGGGAATGTTACTGTTATTGGAAAAACTGGGTCAGATCATGAACCAGGATGTACAGTTAGTCATCTTAGGTACAGGTGACAGCTACATTGAAAATGAATTAAAGAAGATTGAGTCAACATATCCTCACCGTGCAGTATTCTATTGCGGATACAATGAAGAACTGTCACACAGAGTATATGCCGGCTGTGACTTATTCTTAATGCCATCATTATTCGAACCATGCGGAATCAGCCAGCTGATCTCAATGAGATATGGTACAATTCCACTGGTAAGAGAAACAGGTGGCTTAAAGGATACTGTCATTCCTTATAACCAGTATGAAGAAACAGGTAACGGCTTCTCATTCAGATACTTCAGCGGTGATGAAATGATGTACATCATTGCCTACGCAATTCATGTATATTATGAAAACAAGGCAGCTTGGAGAAAACTCATCAAGCATGCCATGACTACTGATGTAAGCTGGGACTTATCAGCTAAGAAGTACGCAGACCTGTACGAAAGAATCTAGTTAGTCAAAAGGGTGGGTAACCACCCTTTTTTAGTGGTCAAGGGCCAGGTTTCACATTTGATGGTAAATGTTATATAATATCAATAATCTATAACAGGAGGTAACAGGATGACACAGTCCAATCGTAAAGGGGTTAATAAACTGGCCCTGGGAATGATCTTGTTAAGCTTAGGGGGATTAATACTGGGTGCCGCAATAGGCTATATAGGCACTCACATGTATCTTAACAATAAGGTACTGGCAGATCTGAAGAAGGATGGCTATGTCCTGACTTCTGACGCTACGGCATCTGCCGAAGACATCACCAAAGGTAAGACAGCTTACATTGACGGTGAGCTGGTTACCGGTACCATGGATGTACTTGATACTTCTGATGCCACAGCTATGAGTGAATACATCACCAAGGGCAAGACTGCCTACATCAATGGTGAACTCGTTGTTGGTACAATGAAGGTAATACCTGGTCAGGAAATCAAGACCAAGGGTACCTCAATCGATATTTCAGGTGATGCCTATATTGAAGGAGACATTATCATTAAGGGTGACAGTAATCTGACAAACGACAACATCAAGGTCGGTGTCAGTATTTTTGGTGTCACCGGTACATATAAGGCTGAAGAGCCTAAGTATACGATAAGTTATGACTTTGACGGTGGACGTGAAGATACTTCCGTTACTTTGATCAGAAGCTACCGTAAGTCTGAAACACCTATAACAATTACCGGCAGAGCCGTAAAAGAAGGTTATACATTCTTAGGCTGGTCAAATGGCGGTAACATTCCAACAGGTTCGGCTGAAGATCTGACATTTACGGCTTTATGGGAAAAGAATCCTGAACCGGAGCCAGAGCCAACGCCGGAGCCAACCCCAACACCTGATCCGGGTGAAGATGGTCAGCAGGAAGGAGGTCAGTAATCATGAAGTTGTTTTCTAAGAAGAACAAGGATTTAAAGCAGTTGGAAATGACTGATGAGATCTCTGATGAAGAGCTGACTAAGGAAGGCTATGAGGTTAATGAACCTGAAGAAACAGTTGTTTATGAGCCAATCAGTTCAGATACTAAGGAAGCAGACATTATAGAAACAAGAGAATTCTCAACCATAGCCTCTCAACAAACCAGACCTGTTGTTTATCAGAACATTTCTGATGAAGAAGAGGAAGATGATGAGGAATATGAGTACATCACACCGCACTATGGCTTAAACGCCTTCATGATCACGGTGCTGTTCATATTGATAGGTGCAGGTCTGACATTCTTATTAACCAGAAACATCCTGACTGAATCAATCAGACAGGGTTACATTGATGCCGGTTATATTAATACAAGAGATGCCACGGCAACGGCAGCTGATGTTGCCTTTGGTAAGAAGGCTTACAGCTATCTGGGCGAAGTTGACGGTTCATATGTTGAAATAGATACTTCAAATGCGACTGCCACACCTGAAGACATTCTTCTAGGATATACGGCATACGTTGACGGTAAGAAGATCACAGGTTCAATTCCAACCTTTACGCCTGCCACTACTTATTCACCAGGCAGTAAGGATACGATCATACCAAAGGGTTATTACCTGAAGGGCAGTATTTTCATCAAGGCTGAAAATAACCTTAAACCTGAAAATATCAGAGATGGTGTATCAATCTTTGATGTTAAGGGAACATATAAGTATGAAGGGAACTAAAAGAGCAGTCATAATCGGCTTAGCCGTTATTGCGGTCATCTGTTTCCTCATATACTACTTCTTCTTTGATATCAGCCATTTCAGCGGTCAGGAAACAATGAAAATCATTGAATCGGACAATGGCAGTTTATCAGTTTATGTGTATAGGAATAACGGTGGTGCTACAACCGATTATGCCTTACTCTGCACCGTTAAAGCAGATAACAGCGGTTTTGAAAGAAATATTTACTGGGATTATCCTTATAAAGATCCTGAAGTATCATGGCTGGATGATGATACCGTCATAATTAACGGAAAGACATTGAACATCTATGAAGACCATTATGATTTCAGGAGAAATCGATAGAAAAGAAGGGAGCTAAGGTTCCCTTTTAGTTTGCCTAAAAGGGATAAAAAAGGCATAATAGTAGTATATTTTTGGAGGCCTTTATGATTACAGTTAAAGATTACGCTGAAAGAATAATAAATAATGTTAATAAGGTCATCGTTGGCAAGGATGATGTCATTAAGCAGGTCATCATCTGTTTCATGGCTAAGGGTCATGTACTGTTGGAGGATTTACCGGGAACCGGTAAGACAATGTTACTAAGAGCGTTTGCCCAGACCATTGGCGGACAGTTCAAACGTATACAGTTTACACCTGACTTATTGCCATCAGATCTGACCGGCATTAACTTCTATAATCAGAAGGAAGGAGAGTTTACTTTCCGTAAGGGACCTGTTTTCAGTAATGTTGTACTGGCTGATGAAATAAACAGAGCTACACCACGTACCCAATCTGCTCTTTTAGAAGCGATGGAAGAAAAGCAGGTAAGCGTTGACGGTAATACCTATAAGTTAGAGGAACCTTTCTTTGTCATGGGAACCCAGAATCCAATTGAATCCTATGGTACATTCCCGTTACCGGAAGCTCAGCTTGACCGTTTCTTCATGAAGCTTTCAATGGGCTACATGGACAGAGATCAGGAAATGAGTGTTTTGGGCAGAGAAGATTCCAAGGTCATAATCAATGATCTGAAGTGTGTGGTAAATAATGAAGATCTTAGTGAAGCATTAAGGGAAGTTGAGAAGGTCTCTGTATCTGATGACATTTTAAATTACATAATGGATATCGTAGAAGCTACCAGAAACAATCCATCATTGGCTGCCGGTGTTTCTACCAGAGGCTCTTTGACTTTATATAAGGCAAGTCAGATAAGCGCCGCCATGAGTGGGCGTAACTTTGTAATACCGGAAGATGTCAAAAAAGAGGCAGTATATGTATTGCCGCACAGAGTTCTGGTAACTGTTGGTTCCCACGCTGATGCGGACAGAATAATTGAAAGAATATTAAATGATGTAAAGGTACCATTAGAAACATTATGATTGCCCTGATTTTTGTCGGGTTGGCAATTGTCATAGGTTTCATTCAGGTAAAACTGGCACCAACCGTACTGCAGAATCTGTTCTGTGAATATAAATTTGACATGAAACTGGCTGAGCCGGGCGAGATAATAACCTGCCGTAACAAGCTGTTAAATGCCTGGCGTTTTCCTGTGGCATACATCAATTACATCATTCACTTACCGGAGGGTGCCGAAATCGTTAATGGTAAGGGTAAGGCAGAAAGACACAGACTGTTTCTGATGCCTGAACAGAAGTTTGAAAATGACATCAGGTTTACCTTACCGAAAAGAGGAGTATATAAGAGTGGAAAATATTACCTGGAAACAGGTGATTTCCTGGGCTTTAATTCCAAGGTTGTTTCTGAGGATATAAAGGCAGATATCGTAATAATGCCTGAAAAAAGCCAGAATGAACATATCATAAAGACCTTAGGCGGCTACATCGGTGATATTTCGGTCAGAAGATTCATCATTGAAGATCCGGTTTTAACTGTGGGATTCAGAGAATACACGGGAAAGGAACCAATGAAGAGCATTTCCTGGAATCAGAGTGCCAAGCGAAATGAACTGATGGTTAAGAATAATGACTATACCACTGATACCAATGTCGCAGTTGTATTAAACATGCAGGGTAATGATAGGGAAAAGCTGGAAGAGTGTTTCCGCATCAGCCGTACGGTATGTGAACAGTTAGAGGAAAAGAGAATCCCATATGAGTTCATCTGTAATGGTGATGTCGGTAACTGTAATGAAGGTTATGGCCGAAATCATCTGAACTACATCATGAAGCGATTGGGCAGATCAAACCTGTTTTCTTATTATTCATTTGATGAACTTATCGACAGATGCATTGAAAAAAGAAAGAACAACAGAAGTTACATTGTCATAACTTCCGGTTCTTCAAAAAATGAAATGAGCTGTTTAAACAGATTACAGGCAGCCAGTAATCAGGAGATATGTGTATTACAGGCAGGAGGAAATGACAATGGTTAGTTTGTTCAAGACTGTCTGTGACATTTTACTGTACTTTACCTTCATCAGTTTTCTGCCTGCCTTTGATAGTGCGTGGTTGTTATTAGGAGTATTACTGGTAACGGGAAGTGTGGCAGCTTTCATAAATGACAGGTTAAACAATACGGTCGGTAAGATCATTTCCGCATTGCTGGTTTTACCTGGTTTATTCTTGGTTGGGGAAGGACAGCTGTTCTTTGTGGTAATACTGGTTGGCTATCTTTTCATTACCATGATCACCGGCAATAATGACATTTCCTACCAGCAGTACCGCTACTACTTTGGCTTACCGGCTGTAGTGGTACTGGCAGCGTTGTTTGTCTGTATTACTTCTTCTTTGGAAAATAAGTTACCGTTATTATTTGGCTCACTGTATCTTCTGATTGGAACGATCGTATTAAGAAGAAAGAGAATGGGTGTTAAGGCTGATGGCAAGGCTGCTTTATACAATGGTATTGAGATAATTAGTGTTGTGTTTGTGACGGCGGCGGTATTTGGTTTATTATTTGTCATCATTTCTCATTCAAGGGGAATATTTGAGATAGTAACCTTACCGATTGGCATGGTAATAAGAGGATTAATTGCCATATTGGTATTCTTAGGCAGGATAGTGGTTAAGGCCCAGCCTGATGAGAAGATCGATAGTAATCCTCAGAGTGCTGATGAAATATACAATGAGATATTCAATCCAGAAGAAAACGTCATTGATAATGTGGATAATACCAATGTTAATATCATTAATCTGTTACAGAGAATAATACTGATAGTACTGGCCATTGCCATTATTGTGCTGGTACTGTATCTCTTATATAAGTTAGTAAGAAACTTCATCAGAAATAATGACAATGAAGAATATGAAGATGCCACAGGTGTTGAAGCTGTTAAGCGTAAGAAGAAAAAGAAAGTAAGAGAAGATCTTTCCAACAGGCAACAGATCAGAAAAATCTACCGAGACTTCCTGTTCAGCGCCAATAGAAAAGGTGTTCCTGTTGAAAAGCAGACCACCTCTGAAGACATCTTGAATAATGAACTGTATGTTAATAACGCTGATGCGATAAAACTAAGAGAAATATACATCAAAGCCAGATATCAGACTGATTCCCTGGTTACTGAAGAAGACATCAGAATGGCTAGGGAAGCCGAAGAGAGACTGGCTCAACTTTGATCATTCTTCAATCTTGGCAATGAAGAACATTGTGAAAGATGAGGAACAGATCAACTGGTTTTTCTGGTTGGTTAGTTCAACATTAATGACCTTGGTCTTATTGCCGTTATGGATGCACTTGCCATTGACGGTTAGAATGTCATCTTTTCTGGCAGGCTTAATGTAATTGATGTTGCCCTGTAAGGAAACGGTATAGTCACCTAATGTAGCGGCTGTAGCACCGGCTGCGGTATCACATAAGGTATAAAGAAAACCGCCATGCGCTGTCCCATATGGGTTAAGCGCATTTTCTGTGACCTTGATTTCCATTACGAAGTTACCTTCAACATTGGTAATAACCTTATGATTGTCGAATATCGTGATCTGTTTGAATAAATCATTTTCTGTCATGTTCATCACCTGTGTTGATTATAATAATAAATCAGTATATTCACAAGCATATTAAACATTTTAATTCAATGGAGTATAATAGGCATCAAAGGGGTGATTTTATGCTCAAAATAAATAATCTGACAAAAAAGTATGGTGACAAGGTCGCTGTTGACAATATTTCCCTGGAAATAAAGCCAGGTGAAATCTATGGCTTCATTGGCCATAACGGTGCCGGTAAGACAACAACCATCAGATGTTGTTGCGGATTACTGAACTTTGACAGTGGTGAGATCCTCATCAACGGTAAATCCATTAAGGACGACCCATTGGCCTGCAAGATGGAATTTGCCTACATTCCAGATAATCCGGTTCTTTTTGAATACTTAAGCGGCATTGAATATCTGAACTTCATTGGCGATGTTTATAAAGTTGGAAAAACCGAAAGAGAAGAAAGAGTCAGAAAATACGCTGATCAGTTTGAACTCACTCAGAACCTGGCACAGCCAATCAGTTCTTATTCACATGGTATGAAACAGAAGATAGCCATCATTGCGGCCTTGATTCATAATCCAAAGCTGATCGTTCTTGATGAACCGTTTGTCGGTCTTGATCCTATTGCGGCTTTCAAGTTCAAGGAAATCATGAGGGAAGTATGTAATAACGGCGGTGCCGTATTCTTCTCTACTCATGTTCTTGATGTTGCCGAGAAGCTGTGTGACAAAGTGGCAATCATTAAGGGCGGTAAGCTGATTAAGACTGGAACCATGGAAGAAGTAAAGGGAGATGCTTCATTGGAAGAAACCTTCCTGGAACTGGAGATGGAGAAAGATGCTTAAGCAGTTAACTGTAATCGCTGTTAAGCAGCTGTTTGGCGGCACAAGAAAAAATGGTAAGAAGAAATTCAAATTGCCTCCTTGGGCAACCATTCTGCTCATAGGGGTAGTTCTGTGTGCTTCTTTCTATGTTTTCTTCAGTGAGTTTGCCAATTTCCTATATGGGGCAGGCTTAGGCTGGGTTTACTTTGCCTTAGTTGGAGCCATGGTATTTACCCTCATTCTATTGACTGACATTGCCATGGTGCAGGGGCAGTTATTTGAATCAACGCACAATGACATTCTGTTAGCCATGCCAATCAAGTCAAGTGACATTCTCATAAGCAGATTGATTTCAATGCTGGTATATGACTATGGTTTTGAATTATGTCTTTTAGGTACAGGCATGGTTGCCTGGATCGTAAGAGCCGGCCGAATTGGAACATTCTTACCGGCAGGGATAGTAGTATTCTTCTTCTGGCCGTTATTGCCACTGGCCTTAAGCTGTCTGGTTGGCTTCTTATTAACCAGATTTACTTATAAGCTCAAGAATAAGAATCTGGTAAAAACATTATTAGTATTTGGCTTCGTTGCGTTTTATTATTATATAACCTTTACTCTTGAAGCCAAGATGGCTGATCTTGATAACAACGCCGCTGAAATTGTCCGTACCTTCAGCATGCTTAAAATCACTGAATGGTTTGGTAAGGGCATAATGCACACTAACATCAAGTACATTCTTTACATCATCATTACCGGCGTAATATCCATGGGCATCATGGTATTCATTCTCAATAAGAGTTTCATAAAGATCATTACATCTAACCAGGGTGTAATTTCAACCAAGGAATACAAGGAAAAACCGGTTAAGGAAAGAAGTGTAATTACCGCCTTATGGTACAGGGAATTCAAGAGACTTGGGGCATATTTTAACTATCTTATCAATGCCTTAATGCCAATTGTCTTAACTGCTGCCGGCATAATCTTCGTAGTCTTTAAGGGTGGGGAATTCATTGAATCATTATCAGATGAGGTCACCATGAATTCTGAACTGACAAGAGGTATTGCCGTTACCTTCATCATAGGCATGAGCTGTGCAATGATGACGACCTACATGCCATCAGCTGCTTCAATATCCCTGGAAGGCGCCAGCATGGAAACATTGAAGTCATTACCAATCGATAATAAGACGATCATTCACAGTAAGCTGTTATTCCATTATTCACTAATGGCACCGTTACAGCTGTTCGTTTCAATCGTCTGTGTAGTATTAAGCAAGGCAGACTTCATAAGCTGTCTGGGCATTCTTTTACTGCCGCAGGCATTCCTTATCCTGACTGATGAGATCGGATTGTGCTATAATCTGTTATATCCGAAGTTAGCCTGGACTAACGAAGCAGAGGTAGTAAAAAGAGGAGCTTCAATCATCCTCTACATGTTCACAAGCATGATCATTGGCGCAATCATCGTTGCGGTATACTTCTTCGTTCTTGACAAGGTCTCTCTCGGATTCTATACTTACATGCTGATAGTAACAGGTGGATTGGGCTTATTAAGCGTAATATTATATCTGGTACTTAGAACAGCAGGAGCAAGAAGACTTTCTGTCATAGGAGGAGAATAATGGAACCATCACAGGAATTAAGAGAAAAAGTAGACGCTTATAGAAGACAAGGATATAAGGTTCCACAGTGGAAATATGTTAAGACACCTGAACAGATCGAAGGCATCAGAGCTGCAGGTGTAATCAATGCCGGTGTACTTGATCTGGTAGCTGAAAGAATCAGAGCAGGCATTACCACTCAGGAAATCGATGACTGGGTAGCTCAGTATACTGAAGAACACAATGCGATCTGTGCACCATATCATTATGAAGGTTTCCCAAAGCATGTCTGTGTTTCAATAAATGATGTCGTATGTCATGGCATACCTAGCAAGAAGAGAGTGTTGATGGATGGCGACATCGTTAATGTCGACGTAACAACCATTTACAACGGTTACTACGCTGATGCTTCAAGAATGTTCATCATTGGTAAGACATCCTCAGAAAACGAAAGAATCGTCAGAGTTGCCAAGCAGTGTCTGGATTTAGGCCTGGAAGCTGTTAAGCCTTGGGGCTTTCTAGGTGATGTAGGTTACGTAATCGAGCAGCATGCCAGCCGTAATGGCTTCAAGGTTGTCAGAGACTTTGGTGGCCATGGCGTTGGCCTTGAATTCCATGAAGATCCATTTGTCTATCATTACGGTAAGAAGGGAACAGGTTGTCTGATCGTTCCGGGCATGGTATTCACCATTGAGCCAATGCTTAACTTCAAGAAGTCAGGTGTCAGGATCAGTAATCTGGATGGCTGGACCGTCTATACAAAAGACGGCTTACCAAGTGCCCAGTGGGAATACACGGTAGCCGTATTTGAAGATCATGTTGAAGTATTAACAAAGTAAAATCTCCTGTAAAGGAGATTTTTTCATAGGAATAAGGTGGCTGCGCCGGCTGCCAGCAGTATTATACCGATTACCTGAAATACTCTTTGCAACAATTGGATTGTTTTCTGATAATCAGCTATGTAAGAGTCTTCCGGATCATCCGGATTAAGGAAGATCTCAACTTCATCACCAATTCTTTTCCTTATCGTAGAATCAGTAGTGGAAGAAACGGTAGTGTATTCTTTTCCGGCATAAGTGTAGGTGTATACAGGATAATATGATGTGGAGCCATTACTGTCAGTCTTAGCTGACTGGCCTGTAATTGTGGCGAATGTTGTATAGCTGCAGCGTTCTTTCTTATCAATGTTAAGTGTTTCTATGATTCTGGCTACGATCATGAAAATGAGACCTATAGTCATTAGTACGATCTGGGTTATGTGATCTGTGAAGATGAAACTTCCTGCGACTGCCGCAAAGATAAGGGCCACGCAGATCAGAATGTTTTTCAGTATAAATCCGTTTTCGTTATTCATGAGTTTCCTTTCAAAAAAGAAATAATCAGATGATTATTTCTAGTAGTATACTTTCTTTCCCTTAATGCAATATTTGAACAGCCAGTCCTTGAAACTGTTGCCTTCATGAGTTTCATTATACTCTTTCAGTTTTTCTCTGAAGGTAGGGCAGTTATCTGGGGTAACGGTAATGAAGCCATTGCCGTTATCAACCATTATCTTATTGGCAAACATCAGTGCCACACGGACGTCACCATCCACAAACAGTCTCTTGTCTAAAATGTGAATCATTACATCCAGGGCAATTTCCGTATTGGCCTTGGCAGGCTGGTTGATCATGACATTAAGCTCTTCAATCTGTTCATCAGTAAGGTGATTCTGGAAACCATCTAAAAGGCCTTTCATTAAGATGGTGTGTAATTCAATAAGTACTGAATAACTGGCTTCTTCCTTCGATTCAAGAAGGTAGTTATAAGCCTCGATGAAATTAGCTAAGGCAATCTCTTCCTCAGTGGCATCAGAATTGTTTTCATGATTTTCACAGAATTCCCTGGTTACATCGTAACGGGCTAAGATCATGCTGTTAAAGACAAAATCAGACAGATTCTTTTGGACAAAATTAATCGTCTGTCTAGGGGTCATCACAAACTTATTTTTCATACTAAATCACCTTTTTTCTTATTATAGCACACAAGAATTAAGAAAAACCCATAAAGGGTTTTAAGTTTATAAGTTATTTAATGAATATAGGCTTAAGGGTCTGGAATGCTTCTTCAGGTTCATTCAGGTCCTTGACCTTCTTTTCCATTGGACACATGTCTGTCTTGTCCTGGTTAAGAATGTAGTCTGTCATTACATCCCAACTGTGTTCAATGCCATGGGCATTTAAGAAGTTGTCGGCTGTCTTGCTCATGAGTTTGCCGTGAATCTTTCTGACCTTGCCATATGTTAATAACATGGCACTGGCCTTACCTACGACCTTGTCGATTACTTCACTGCCTTCCAGTAATTCAGGCTCTTCATTAAGCCATTTCATTAACGGTCTTAATCCGCCTAAGTCTGACTGATATGTCTTACCGTCCTTGATGACGGTACAGGTAACATTTTCCATTAAATCTCCTCGCTGTCGTAGCCTAACAGATCAAGTATTCTGTTCAAGTCAGCGGTATCAGAATAATTAATTGTTATGGCGTTGTTGGTTATCTTTACTTTTGTCGCAAATCTGTTCTGTAATCTCTTCTGTACATCCAGAATGTTTGAATCGGCTACCGGTGATGGTTCCAGATGCATTCTAGGCTGCTTGAAGCTCTTTACCAGTTTTTCTACGGCTCTTACTGATAAGCCGTCCTTCATTGTCTTAGTGGCAATGGTCTTTACCGTATCTTCTGAATCAATGGTGATCAGAGGTCTTACCTGTCCCATTGAAAGCTTACCGTCTTCAACCAGCTTCTGGACATATGGAGGCAGTTTCAATAATCTCAAGGTATTGGCAATGTATTCTCTTGACTTGCCGATGCGGTTACTTAACTGCTCCTGGGTATAGCCCATGTTTTCCATTAACTGCTTATAGGCCTGGGCTTCTTCAATAGCATTAAGGTTTTCACGCTGAATGTTTTCCAGAAGGGAAACTTCCATCATCTGCTCATCATTGAAGTCAACGATGATGGCCGGGATCTCTTCCTTACCGGCTAAGCTTGAAGCTTTTAATCTTCTTTCACCGGCAATTAATTCATAACCTCTGGCGCTCGCTCTTACCAATATTGGAGTGAACACACCGTGTTCCTTAATGGAATCAGCGAGCTCCTGTAACTTAGTCTGGTCAAATACGTGACGAGGCTGATATGGGTTGCGTCTGATTTCGCTTATCTTCAGAGTTGTCTTACGGCCATACTGTTCGGCAGCTGTGCTGTTGTTCTGAATGTCATCGATGATGTCGCTGAGATTGTCAGAACCGAATATGGCAGCTAAACCTGTTCCTAAATGTTCATCTTTTGGCATTATTTTACCTCCGGTGCATTTCTCTCAATTACTTCCTTGGCTAAGGCAACATATGCTCTGGAACCAGGGCACTTGATGTCATACTGGAAGATGCTCCTGCCATGTGACGGAGCTTCGGAAAGCTTTACGTTACGTGGAATTGATACTTTATATACTCTTTCCTTGAAGTATTTGCGGACTTCCTGCTGAACTTCAGTGGAAAGATTGTTACGGATGTCAAACATTGTCAGTAATACGCCTTCAATGTGTAACTGCGGGTTAAATAATTTCTGGACTAAGCGGATGGTTGACAGTAACTGGGTAAGTCCTTCAAGAGCATAGTATTCACACTGTACAGGAATGATGACAGAATCAGCGGCTGTTAAGGCATTGGTATTTAGTAAGCCTAATGATGGTGGGCAGTCAATGATGATGAAATCATAATCATCTCTGATCTGATCCAGTTTATTCTTAAGCAGTTTTTCTCTGCCGTCCTTATACGATAACATTTCCAGATCACTGCCAGCCAGATCAATGGTGGCTGCGATGAGATCCATTGGCGGAATCTTCAAAGACCTGACACATTCCTTAGCGTCAGTATCTCTGAGCAACAGATCATAAGTGCTCTTTGTTATGTTGTTTCTGGCACCTAAACCCTGGGTTGTATTACCCTGAGGGTCTAAGTCGATCAACAGTATTTTCTTGCCCAGAAAAGCCAGGCCGGCTGCCAGGTTAATACTGGTCGTTGTCTTACCGACACCGCCTTTCTGATTGGCCACTGCCATTATTTTACCCATATGTTCACATCCTTGTTTTAGTCATCTATGCATCAAAAATTATACCATAAACGGCCTACTTTTTGATACTTATTGTTATTACGTAGTCCTCTGCATTGTCCTGTTCACTGACCCCGATGTCCATGTTTACCTTCTTTAAAGAATTGATCGCCTGATGAATTGTGTTGATGGCAATGCGGGTACTTACGCCGAAACACTTGATGTTGTCATTGCGGCGTCCTGGATTTAGAGTATAGTGATTCTTGATGTATTTTTCCGTATCCTTTACGGTAAGATCGTTTTCTGTTATGTGCGTCAGAACTCTCTTCTGCTGTTCATTGCTTAAGCCTAGCATTGCCCTGCCATGTCTTTCGGAGATCTGGTGAGAGACAAGGGCCTGTTTAACTTCTTCTGAGAGGTTTAACAGTCTTAGCTTGTTGGCGATGGAAGACTGGCTCTTACCCATCTTGTCGGCTAACTGCTCCTGAGTAATGTGACCTCTGGAAAGAAGTTCCTGGTAAGCGTTGGCTTCTTCAATGGCTGAAAGATCTTCTCGCTGAATGTTTTCTATTAAAGCTAGCTGAGCCATTTCATCATCATCGGCTTCAATGATTACGGCCGGTATGGTTTCCCAGCCTAATAACTGGCAGGCTCTGAATCTTCTTTCACCGGCTATTAATTCAAAGTGGTCCCCGTTCTTTCTGACGGTAACCGGCTGAATCAGGCCGTTTTCTCTGATGGAAGCGGTCAGTTCCTGTAAGGCCTCAGTATCAAACTGCTTTCTAGGCTGATAAGGGTTCGGAACTATGCGTTCAGTTCTTAATAATTCTGTAAATGCCATCTGACGCCTCCTATAGTGGTTTCTTCTTTATCTGTCCGTAATTACGCGGGTATTTCGCGTCGTGGTTCTTTATCTTTTCAATGTCAACAAGTATTCTGGTCTGTTCGTCATCCAGTCTGATTTCTTCAGTACGTACGCACTTCCCGGACAGTGTCTTTATCGCATTGTCTGCGTTTTCTATTTCCTGATAGGCCTTTGGTCCCTTCATGACGATGAAGTGACCGCCTTTCTTAACTAATGGCAGACACAGTTCACTTAATACGTTTAATTCTGCCACGGCTCTGGCGGTAACGATGTCAAACTGATGACCTTCTCTTGCGTAGTCTTCGCTTCGCTTATTGACGACTTCAATGTCCTTGAGGTTCAGCTGGCTTATTACTTCTCTAAGGAATGTACATCTCTTGCCGGTTGGCTCAATCAGGGTTACCTTGAGGTCAGGTTTAAAGATCTTTAAGGGAATGCCTGGGAACCCAGCTCCTGAACCGACATCGGCCAAGCTTCCCTGCACATCAAAACATATGGCAGGTAATAAGCTGTCATAAAAATGCTTGAGATAGATGTCTGAGCGCTCAGTAATGCTGGTGAGATTGAATTTCTGGTTCCATTCAATAAGAAGGTCCGCATACTTTTCAAAGGCATTAAGCTGCTGCTCAGATAAGCTGATGTCGTGTTGTTTCAGAATGTTATTTAAATCCATAAACTGCCCTCTTAATCAATTATAACAGACTGCTTATATTATAGTTAAAAATAAAAAGAGGCAAGTGGCATTTGCTTGTTAGTGAGGGCTAATCAGTATAGAATTAATTACAGGAGGAGTTTATTATGATCGCAAAACAATCAGAGTATCTGTTAAGTGTTAAACCTGAACTCAAGAAACTGATTGAAGCATTAGAGCCATATTATGAATATGTATCAGTATTGGCTACTGATGTCAGTGGTACTAGTTTTGGTGTTTCACAGCGCAATACTTCAATTAATGAATTCGGTGATGGTGAAAGAGGCTTCGTAGTTAGAGTATATAAGAACGGCGGCTACAGTGAATACTCTTTTTCAACAATAGGAAATGTTGATGAACTGGCTGAAAAGATCAGAACAGAACTGGATAAGCAGACGGAATTATTAGACTCATTAGGCATCAGAAAACTGGAAACACCGGTTGTCTATGAAGAAAAGATGGAAAAGGAATTCGCTGGTGAAGTAGCTGAAGAACTGTATCATCTTGATAATGATGAGATCTTAAAGAAAATGAAGAGACTTTCTGACAAGGTCGCTTCCTGGGATAACATAATAGACTGTCAGGTTTCATATCAGGCTGAACTCAACAGCAAGATGTTCTTATCAAAGAACAAGGATCTGATCCAGGCCTGGGGCGTATCATTTGTCAACTGCGCAATGTTGGCCTTCAAGGATGGCGAAACCCAGTATAACATGGTCGGTGATACCGGCTGGTTTGGTTCTGAAATAATTGACAGACAGGAAGAAAAACTTGAAGAAGCATATAAGGATTTAATGGACATGTTTGGAGCACCAAACATTGAACCTGGTGAATATGAAGTCATCTGTACTCCAGAGGCTACCGGCTTAATTGCCCATGAGGCATTTGGCCATGGCGTTGAAATGGACATGTTCGTTAAGGACAGAGCCATTGCCAAGCAGCATATGAATGAAAAACTTGCTAGCACCATTACTGACATGTATGACGGTGCCCGCGGTGGGGTAGAACAGACCGCTTCCTACTTCTTTGATGATGAAGGAACCATCAGCGGCTGTACTCAGATATTGGATAAGGGTTATCTGGTAAGTGGCATCTGTGATGCCTTAAGCGCTGCCAGACTAAATGTAAAGCCTACAGGTAACGGCAGAAGAGAATCGTTTGAAAGAAAGGCCTATACCAGAATGACAAATACGTATTTCGGTGAAGGAACCAATACCGTTGATGAAATGATCAAGTCCGTTAAGTACGGTTTTTTAGTAGATGGCATGAACTCAGGCATGGAAGATCCAAAGCACTGGGGCATTCAGTGTGTCTTATCAAGAGCCAAGGAAATCAAGGATGGCAAGTTAACAGGTAAGATGTTTACACCGGTAATTCTGACAGGTTATGTACCTGACTTATTAAGCAACATTACGATGATCGGTACTGATGCCGTATTAAACGGTAACGGTCATTGCGGTAAGGGTTATAAGGAATGGGTCATTGTATCAGATGGCGGACCTTACATTAAGACGAAAGTGAGATTAGGATAATATGATCAGACGTTTGGAAGAATTAGTCAGACAGTGCAATGTCGATGACTATAGAATCGTTGAATGTACAACAGTATCTCATCAGGCCTTCTTTGTTAAGCAGGACCTTGATCAGCACCGTATTTCCGATACAACTCACGTTACTTTATTCTTATATGTTGATAAGGAAGAAGAGGGCAGGAAATTACGTGGTCAGGCTTCAAGAGAATTCTATGAAAGTCAGAGCGACGAAGAAATTCTGAAGCAGATTGAAGGCATGAAGTTTCAGGCATCCTTAGCCATGAACCCATATTTCGAAATCCCGGCTGATTATAAATACGCTGAGGAAAGAAAAGACTATCAGCTGCTTGATGTACTCAAGACACTGGTAAGTGCCATTCAGAATGTTAAGGATACGGAAACAGAAAAGATCAATTCATATGAACTGTTCGTTAATGAATACTACTATCAAATCGTAAACTCAAGAGGTGTTGATGTTTCATTCAATACCATGGATGAAGAGGCAGAAGTAATCATTAACTCAATTGACGGTGACCATGAAATTGAACTCTATCACAGAGTTAAGTTCGCAAATCAGCCGTTAAATGAAATAACAGATGGCATTCTGGAAGTGTTCAGATATGCCAAGGACAGAACCAAGGCAAAGCCAACTAAGAAAATGAATAATGTCACTGTATTAATGACAAGTTTGGATAACGGCGACTTCTTCCGTTATTTCCTGGCTAAGACAAATGCCGGCATGGTTTATAACAGAAGATCACAGACCAAGGTTGGCGATGACTGTCAGGAAAACTCAAAGGGTGATAAGGTTACTTTGGAATTAAAGAAGGAATTACCTTATTCAGCCAATAATCTGCCATTTACAACAGAAGGTGTACCGGCTAAGGATATCACCATTGTTAAGGATGGTGTATATCAAAGCTATTGGGGTGATCAGAAGAACAGTTATTACCTTGGCTTAAAGGAAGCCATCCCGGCTAATAACTACGTCGTATTACCTGGCAGTAAGAGCATTGAAGAAATGAAGCATGACCCATATCTGGAAATCATTCAGTTCTCAAGCTTCATCATGAATCCGATGACAGGTGACTTCGGCGGTGAAATCAGACTGGCTTACTATTTTGACGGTAAGGAAGTAACTCCTGTAACAGGCGGTTCAATTACCTGCAACATGGGTGAGTCATTAAAGCACATCTATCTTTCAAAGGAAACAAGACAGATCAATAACTGCGTAGTACCAAAGACTGTTCAGATATTTGACGTCGCCGTTGCCGGTGAAGAGTAGTTTTCTTAAGATAAATTAAGATAACATTAAAGGATCCTCTATGTGATCATTAGCCATTATGAATTAACATGATGGTGAGGTGATGACATGAGAAGGATCCTTTACTTGTTTCTGAATATAATAGTTATGATGTGTTTCTTTCTGTCGGTAATGTGGCGCGTAATGCTTAAGGCCTTTCGATGGTAAATACCGGTGCAGTACTGAACAAAGAAGCCAGGTCAGCCCTGTTGAGGTAGTTGGCTGCCTGTTTCCTGTCTAATACAATTGGAATGCGGTCATGGATGTTACTGGTTGAAGTGGCTTCCTTAGTCAGAATTGAACAGTTATTCATTGTCTCATTATTCTGATATATGCCCGCAAGATAAATGATGTTTTCTTCCGTATGGAAGTAGCACTTGTTTTTCTGGCTGTCCCATTCAAAGAACCCAGAGGCAGGTATAAGACAGCGGTTATTCTTAAAGTCGGAGGTATAGATTCGCTTGTCTCTGATTGATTCTATTCTGGTATTGATTACCTTGCGGTTAAAGAGTTCGTAACCCCATTTCATTAAGGTGATTTCATTCTTATTATCAATGGTTAGAATGATGTCTGAAGGGAAGAATTCTCCAGTCCTTTTCCACAGCTTCAAAGTTTCCTGATTGAACTTATCAGCCAGGATTTTTTCATAGATGGAAAGATCCAATTCTTCACTTAATACGTATCTGCCGCACATGTTAAATACCTCAGAATTATTATAACAGAGTGAAGTGGCCGCTTAAATGCGTATGGCTTGTAAAAAAATCATGCAATTTGCATGATGTTGTAAGATTGTTTATCGTTAATGATTTGGTTGATGCTTTCAATAGTGAGTCCGGTAGCCAGGCTAATCTGTTCAATGGAGAAGCTGGCTTTACGCATGCGTAAGACGGTTTGCCTTAAGGCGTCATTCATGCCGTCCTTAAGACCTTGTATTCTACCTTCTTTTAAACCTTCAGTTTTTCCTTCTTGAAGTCCCTGTAATTTGCCTTCTTCCAGACCCTGTAATTTACCTTCTTGAAGACCTTGCAGTTTACCTTCTTCTAGTCCTTGAAGTTTCCCTTCTTTGAATCCCTCTGATCTTCCTTCCTCCAAGCCAATTTTTCTGCCTTCTATTTTGGCCTTTTCAAGATTATATTCATGGATTCTCTGCCTTTCTTCTTCGCTCCATTCTGTAAGAATCATATTGATCACCTCAGCTTTGTGAGCAATCAGTAATGGTTTAATTTCGAATGTATCCGGCATTTCCTTTAAAACATTATTGACGATTTCTTCATCAACTGCACCAGCCAGATGATATTCATTGCACATATCAACGAACCAGCTGTATTCATAGAGCGGGCCGCATTTTTCCATTAACTGTTTGTTCTTTCCCTTACTGATATTAAACATCGTTACCATTGTGAAGTGAACCCCTAAAGTTGGACCAACTTAAAGGAGGTTCACTTTTATTATGAAGTATTCAAAGGAATTCAAACTGGAGTGCGTTAGAAAGCGAAAAGAAGGAATATATATCGAGACGCCACCGGGATTTAAAAGCAGAG
>JAFUCG010000058.1 GCA_017459795.1 Erysipelotrichaceae bacterium
GCCTTCTACGTAGTGTAAGTTAGCGCCCTTATCAACGATGATGATTGTTCTTTCAAACTGGCCCATCTGTTCACTGTTGATACGGAAATAAGACTGTAAAGGCTTATCAAGTGTTACTCCAGGAGGAACATAAATGAATGAACCGCCGGAAAATACGGCACTGTTTAAGGCCGCAAACTTGTTATCGGTATATGGAACGATCTTGCCCAGGTATTCCTTAACTAGTTCAGGGCAGTACTTGATGGCACTGTCAGTATCTAAGAAGATGACACCCTTATCCTGTACTTCCTGTAACATGTTATGGTAAACAGCCTCTGATTCATACTGAGTGGTTACACCGGCCAAGAACTTCTGTTCACTTTCCGGTATGCCTAACCTGTCAAAGGTATTCTTGATCGTTTCCGGTACTTCTTCCCAATCTGAAGCCTTGTTCTCTGAAGACTTGATAAAGTATGTATAGTCTTCAAAGTTAAGGTCACTTAAATCAGGTCCCCAGGTTGGCATTGGCATTCTTTCAAAGGCTTCAAAGGCCTTGAGTCTGTATTCCAATACCCAATCCGGTTCACCCTTCTTCTTGGAAATGGTAATTACCGTATCTCTGGTCAAACCCTTACCGGTGGTAAAGATCGTTGTATTCTCATCATAAAAGCCATACTGATAATCATCCTGAGACTGGAAGATCTGCTCATTTTTCTTATTCTCTGCCATCTTCTGCCTCACTTTCATTGATCAGCTGTTCAAGACCATGCCAGCCGATCGTAGCGCACTTGATGCGGTTTGCCTGCTTGCTGACGCCCTGTAAGGCGATGGCTTCTTCAAGCATTTCCTCATCATAGGCTTCACCATTGATCATGGCATAGTATTCATTAATGATCTTTCTGGCTTCCTCAATGCTTTTACCCTTTACCAGATCAGCCATGATGCTGGTAGAAGCGGTTGAAATGGTACAGGCCTTACCGTCAAAGTTGACATCTTCAATGATGCCGTTATTGATCTTTGCCTGAACATGAATGTCATCGATGCATGACTCTGAAGCCATGTGGGTCATGCGGTAAGCCGGATCATTCAACAGCTTATGATGACGTGGATATTCGTAATGATCCATGATGATCTGTCTTAAGACCATTGGATCTTTCATTAAATCTGACATAAACTACAAGCCCCCTTTAAAAGAAAATTCCAATGCAGTTTTCAATCGTGCAGGTTCTTACTGCCTCAACCAGGGCATCTGCATCTTCCTTTGTGTTATAGAAATACATGGAACAGCGGATCGTATCATCCGTTCCTAAGAATTCAACCAGGATCTTCGCACAGTGGTTGCCGCTTCTTACCGCAACACCCTGTGAACTCAAATATCCGGCGGCATCCTGCGAGAAGATGTCCTTGACATTGAATGTAACAATACCGGTATCCCCATCAGGATTATAAAGTATGACATTATCCAGCTTGCTTAATTCACTAACCAGATAGGTTCTTAATTCCTTCTCGTGAGCGGCAATGTTTTCCATTCCCACACTCATTAAATACTCAATGGCAGCCTTCATGCCCATGATACCTTCAATGTTCTGAGTGCCGGCTTCAAACTTGTAAGGAACTTCCTTGAGAATTACTTCCCCACAGCTGTTGAACCTGGCATTGGCCCCACCGCCTAATAATAACGGTTCAGTTTCCTGTAACAGTTCATATTTGCCATACATGACACCCATGCCACTAGGCCCGCACATCTTATGAGCCGAGAAAGTCAGGAAATCGCAATCCAGGTCCTTAACATCAGTTACATTGTGCGGGACACTCTGGGCCCCGTCGATCATTACCTTTGCCCCATATTCATGAGCAATGGCACATATTTCCTTAACCGGTGCCTTATAGCCTAAGACATTGCCGACAGCCGCAAAGGCCACAAACTTAACCTTCTCATGCATTGCACTTCTGAAGTTTTCAACTGTCAGTCTGCCGTTCTCACTTAACGGGATGTATTCAATTACAACCCCGATCTCTTCAGCCAGTCTGAACCATGGCAAGACATTAGAAGCATGTTCTGCATCGGTAATGAGAATTACATCACCCTTCTTAAGATGAGTTTTTACATAACCATAGGCAACCTGATTAATGCCGAAGGTCGTACCTGAAGTAAAGGCAACTTCCTTTCTGTCACAGTTAATGAACTTGGCTACGACATCTCTTGTCTGCTCATAAAGCTTGTCAACCTTCATTGACAGTTCATAATCACCTCTGTGGGCATTGGCAGTTATTTCTTCATAGAAATAGTTGACCGCATCGATTACGCATTGCGGCTTTAAGGTCGTTGCCCCATTATCAAGGTAGCTTAAAGGATGACCACTCATGGTTTTACCGTTAAGCATCGGGAAGTCTTTTCTGATTTCCGCTACATTGAACATCCTTCACTCACCTTCATCTCTATTTCTTCTTTCAGTCTGTTTTCAAGTTCCTCATCATTTATGACCTGAGTAATAGGCAACAGATAGCCAATGACGATCAGCTTCAGTGCTTCACCATAGGTTAAGCCTCTTGACTGCAGGTAATACAGCTGGTCATTGTCAGGCTGACCTAATGAAGCAGCGTGAGAAGCTGCGACATCATTGTCATAAATGTAAAGGATCGGTAATATCTTACCTACTGCACTCTTGTCATAGGTAAGTAAGCGGCTGGTCTGATGGGTACTTGAACCATGGGCACCCTTGACGATGGTATTCTTTACTACTAAGTCACATAAGCCATGAGCCAGTACTACGCCATAGTTATTGATGTGGGCTTCGGTATTACCAGCCTCATGAACACAGTTCTGGTTGAACTTTACCTTGCCGGCAGTTAATGAAGCAGTCTGAACCTGTAAGAAGGCTCCCTGCTCCTTGAGGTTGTATTCTGAATTTACAACCGTATTAAAGCCGTTTAACTCAGCATGAGCTATAACGCTATTACTGTAGCCAAACAGGTCATATTTCTCATTTATTTCCAGTTCCTCATTATTGTGATTGATTACCAATAAAGTGAAATCGGCACTGTCTTCAACCTTTACATTAAGATTGAAAGTAGCCCTGTTACTGCCTTCAACAGTAAAGATGACCGCACTCTTGGAGTGAGACGCTACTTTTAAGCTGTAGTCACTAACACTGTCCTTATCGGTATTAATGATGAACTGCTCAGAAGAATTAACAACAACTTCCATCATTCAGCCTTACCCCTCTGATTAGCGGCACAGCTGCCTAAGGAAATGGCTCTCTTAACTACTTCTTCCTGTTCAACAACCAGATTCTGTTCCTTGATCAGCCATTCATAACCTTCAGCATCAATCTTCTTAGCTAACTCATGGTCACCGCTCTTAACGATTCTACCGTTTACTAAGACATGGGCGTGAGTAGGCTTGATCAGTTCATAGAATCTTTCATAGTGTGATACGATGATCATTCCCATGTTGTTTTCTCTGTATAATTCATTGACGTTATCAGCTACGACCTTCAAGGCATCTACGTCCAAACCTGAGTCCAATTCATCGAGCATGGCCAAAGATGGCTTTAACAGCTTCATCTGAATGATCTCATTACGCTTCTTTTCACCGCCTGAGAAACCTTCGTTTAAGAAACGGTGAGCCATGTCACTCTTCATGCCAACTTCTTCAATTGTCTTGTCCAGCAAACGGATGAACTGGAATAACTTGATTGGTTCATCTCTGTGCGCATTTACAGCAGCCTTTAAGAAGTCACTGTTGGTAACACCCGGTACTTCCTGTGGATTCTGCATCGCAATGAAAAGTCCGGCCTTACTGCGCTGATCAACGCTCATTTCCAGAACATTCTGATCACCAAAGTAAATTGAGCCTTCGGTTACCGTATATTTCGGATGTCCCATGATGGTCATTAACAAGGTACTCTTGCCATTGCCGTTAGGACCCATTAAAGCATGTATTTCACCCGGATTGACAACCAGGTCAACGCCTTTCAATATTTCCTTATTTTCAACACTTACATGTAAGTTTTCGATCTTCAATGTTGGCATACTAAAAACAACTCCTTTAATTCGTCTGTATTATATCACAACTTTTTTTAATTGACGCTTTTTATGATTATAAGTATAGTAAGGAAATCCAACGTTGTTCTTTACAGCTGTATTCTGAAGCTGTTACTGGCCATTTCTCTTGCGAACATAAATACCGAATACAGAGGTATTGTCACAATTTTTCTTTCTTTATCGATACCAAACTGATTCTTAGAGACTTTAATGGCATAACCAAGTGAATTATGATATTTATATTTTTCAATCGAGTTAAGTACACCTTTTCCTTTTTTTACATCAAGTGGATAGATGTTGCCATCACACTGACATAGAAATTCAAATTCAGCATCTGATTTCCCGCGCCAATAAAACAAATCATTTCCCTTTGCCTTTAGTTCGTCAGCTACATAATTTTCAAAAAAGATTCCGGATAATGTATTGCCTGATTTTGAATCAATGAAGCTGGTCATGCTGACGCCGCTTTGAGCAGTGAAAAAGCCTACATCTGACAGGTATAATCTGAAATTATAGTCATCAGCTGCCAAAAGCGGATAGGAC
>JAFUCG010000059.1 GCA_017459795.1 Erysipelotrichaceae bacterium
GCATCCTCGCTTTCTAATAGTGACTTCGACAATCCTATTATATTGCTTGGATGCTTTTCTTTACAAAAAGCATCGGCCCTCCACCTGCCTAGCAGGTGGTTTTCTGTTTCCACTTCGTGTTCAACCGTCTTAGAAGACTAACAAAACTGTTTCCCGTTGGGAAACCGGAGTAACTATGCCAGATATATCGTTGCTGATACCTATATCTGAAACTCTTCATATATCACTTAATCAATTATTGGGAGGCGGGCAAAACGAACAGGAAAAAGAAGATCTGCTGAAGGAAACAGTAAGCCTGTCTGCAAATCAGCTGAGCAGGCAGAAAGCAATTAACGAAAAACTTATTATTGATCTTATAGCAGTGGGATTGATTGTATTTACTCTTTTGCCATGGTGTATAGAACGTGGCCTGTTTATAAGTCTGCCCATGCTCCCTGATTCAAATTTCTGGATAATGATTGTGTTATTGACTTTGTATGGTATTTCAACAAATTTGTGTGATCAGAAGATAAGTTTTATCAGTGTGATTAGCTATGTGTTGTTGATCGGCATTGTTTTTCTTCTTATTAGTAATCTTATCCTAATAAAGCCTCTTGAAATACAAGCAGACAATATGCGTAAAATTACACCGGTTCCAGTTCTTTCAATACTCTATGCTTTGGGACTCATGGTTGTCCATCACAATTTGTTTTCTTCAGAAAATGCTAGGATCAACATCGAAAAGTTAAAACTGCATTCAATTGATAACAAAAACAGCCATCTGATACTGTTTTCTTTAGCAGTTATTATAGTGATATTTGTCTGCTTTGTCCCTGTCATCAACAATGGTGTAAGTTCTGAGTTTCTTCTTGAATCATTTGTTGAAAGAAAACCCGAATGGTATGGTAATTATTCAAATAATGATTCATATCATGGAATCATACTTACATTTGGTTATGTAAGCTTACTGCTCTGTCCTTTGCTATGTCTTTGGGCAAGAACAGGAAATGTAATAATCTATGTTCTAACAGATGTTGCCCTCGTTCATATTCTGGCATGTATCGCAAACTATCCAATACGTTTTGGATTACCAATAAATGAAATGATTTCTCTTGAATACTTTTCGGCATGTTTGATTCCATTTATTATGCTGATATTGAATCATTTCATGCACTTTCATAAAGTGTTTGCTAAGAAAGAAAAAGAACCGGTAAATAATCAACTTATCATAATACAAATCATATATATTATGGTAACAGTTATGGTTTTTTCATACTTGTTTATGGTTCAACCATTTGTGACTAACCGTTATTCATATAGTGGTGAGTGGTATCTTATTACACTACTGACGATATTAGGCATTTTTACAGCAGCATTTCCAGTTTTCCGTAGAATCATACGCTCAATGTATAATAATAAATGAAGTGGTAGGAAAAATGTAAGAAGCATGGGTGGGCATATGATGGTTTTGAATCACAGTTTAGTGTACGTTGAATATAAGCAAAATAATAAGTAGTAAAAAACAACCAAGAAAGGAACTATTCTGTTGGATTGATAAGAGCAATAGTAAGATCATTAACATTGGTACCGGTAGGTCCGGTAAAAACTAATGCATCAATCGCTTTTAGAGCATTATAAGAGTCATTATTACACAGAACATCATCAATAATGATGTTCTTTTCTTTTAGTTTACTGATACTATTTGAATCAACCATCCCGCCAGCGGCATCTGTCGGTCCATCAGTGCCGTCACTTCCTACTGACAATAACAGGGCATTGGTTTCATCTAGATAAGGTACAGCGGAAAGAACAAGTTCCTGGTTTCTTCCTCCCTTACCATCGCCTCTAACCGTGACTGTAGTCTCGCCACCGTATATTAATGCGACAGGGGAAGTAACCTTGGTTTCTTTTATTCTTTTACCAATCATTTTACCGACTTCTGAAGCTTCGCCAGTAAGCTGGGTAGTAACTATTTCTGTTTGATAGTCCAGTTTCTTACATATTTCTGAAGCAACATTACATAATTCAGTAACACTGCCACTGACATACGTTTCAATATTATCCAGCTGTTTTACCGTTTCCTGATTAAGCAGCTTTAATACTTCATCACTAAAGTGCAGGTCATATTTATTAACGATATCCAAAGCCTGTTGGCAGGTTGAAGTATCAGGGCAGGTTGGGCCGCTGCCAATCATGTCGATCTGATTATCGATGATGTCACTGAGAAAAATGTTGAAGATCTTAGCTTTACACATCTTGGCCAGTTTACCGCCTTTAACGTTGCTGATTCTTTTTCGAATTGTATTTATCTCGTGAATGTCAGCGCCACATTGTAACAATTGTTCATTGATGCTCTGATATTCTGAGAATGGAATTAAAGGATCCTCAAAAAGGGCACTGGCACCACCGGATAATAGAAATATTAACTTGTCTTCCTTCTTGAGACTTCTTACCATTTCAATGGCTTTTCTGGTAGCTGATATTCCTGCTTCATCAGTTATCGGGTGGCCTGCTTCGTAACAATCAGTTTTATTCAGCTTTCCATTTGAATGGCCTGTTTTGGTAATGATGATTCCTCTGGTTATTTCAGGGATCTCTTCCAAGGCAGTTCTGGCCATTTGCCAGGACGCCTTGCCTACAGAGAGTAAGTAGACTTTTCCTTTAGGCATGTTAAAATGCTTCAGCGCACTTTTAACCGCTGAATCCGGCAACATTGCTTTTATAGATTCACTTATGATATAGTTTGCGTCCTGTCTTAAGTTCATACGTTTCTGAATTTCCTGTAATCAGGATTATTAATGTCTCTGACTGTTATTTCTTCATCAGTTAAAGGATTATGGAAGGTGAGCTTATAGGCCCATAAGCCCATTCCCTTAAAATCTGCTGAAGGATCACCATATATTTCGTCATTGACGATTGGATGACGGCTGTTTGAAAGATGGACCCTGATCTGATGAGTACGTCCGGTAAACAGCTTGCATTCAAATAAGAGGTAATCCTTGTATTTATCAATGATCGTTGCCTTTGTTAAGGCTTCCTTACCGGTCTTGGATACACGGTAACGGTTATTAATGTGACGGTCCTTACCAATCTTCTGATTGAAGGTAAACTTCTGACCAATCTTGCCATTGCCTGTTGTTATGGCTAAATAGCTGCGGGAGATCTTCCTCTGTTTCAGCATTTCATCGAAGTATGGCTGGAATAATGGGTATTTGACAAACAGAACCAGTCCTCTGGTATCCTTGTCCAGTCTGTGAATGTATCTGACCGGGGCATTGATGTTGTGGTTATATTGGTAAAGGGCAGCTTGTGAAGCAAGAGTATCCTTAGTCTCATCGTCGTGAATGATTATCCCGGCATCTTTATGGGCAACATAGACGAAGTCATCTTCATATACTACCTGGCATTCCTTATCAGCTAATGGATAATCAACTTCCTTTTCTTCAGTAATGATGGAAAGAGTGTCATGCTTATTGAGAACCAGTTCAAAACTTTCTACCGGTACACGGTTAATAAGAATGTTCTTTTTATTTAAAAGAGCGTTTCTTGTCTTTTCACTGATGTAATAATGATTTAAAAAATCAGCCAGGCTCTTACCGGAAAACTGCTGATTGATGATTATGTCAATTCTTTCATAATTAATGCGATATTTCATTTAATTAACCTCAATTTAATTATAAGTATTAAAGTGCTGGTTTCCAACCTAAAACTATAGTAGAATTAATGGCAACAGGAGGTGAAACTAATGTTAAAGATATTTGGCAGTGATATGTGCCCGGATTGCCGCGAGTGCAAGATAAACTTTGATATGAATAATATTGAATATGAATATGTTGATATCAACAAGAGCCTGCGTGATTTGAAAGATTTCCTGAAACTGAGAGACAGCTTACCGGTATTTGATCATACCAAGGAAATCAATAACATTGGAATTCCTGCAATAGTTGATGAAGATGGAACCGTGATTCTTGACTGGGAAAGTTACATGACAAAACATGATTTGCCGGTACTTTACAAGGAAGGAAATCAGAAAACGATCTGTTCAATAGACGGGGAAGGATGTTAGTCAGGCAGTTGCTCAGCAACCGCCTTTTTAGTGGTTAAAAATATAGAAATTAGAATTAGTATAGTATAAAATAATCGTTGTATGTTTTTTGGGGGATGTTTGTGAATAAGAAGAAGGAACCAAACAGATTATTCCACTATTTGTGGAAATATAAGCACCTGTATTTCATAGGTATTGTCATACTGCTTATCGTAGACTATCTAAACCTCTATCTGCCGCAGTTTACCGGCGAGATAACCGATGGCCTGGCTTCTCATACCATTGATTCAGAGGAGATAGGATCAATTATATTGAAAATGCTGGCCTGTGCCGCTGCCTTGTCCTTGGGACGTTTTGCGTACAGGTATTTTGTCATTGGTACATCCAGAAAAATCGAACATGCCTTACAGAATGACATCTTTGCCAAACTGGAAACCTTGTCTCAGCGTTTCTACAATGAGAACAAGACAGGTGACTTAATGGCTTATTTCACAAACGACCTTGATGCCATCAGAGAAGCAATTGGCTGGAGCATCATCTCAGCCTTTGATGCGATCGTACTGACCATCATGTGTCTTTACAGAATGATGACATATGTAAGTGTTACTCTGACCTTATATACCATTTTGCCAATGATCGGGGTTGGCATTTACGGCTATAACATCTTCAAGGCCTTTGACAAGCACTTTGAAATGAGACAGGAATCATTTGCCAAGTTAAGTGATGTTGTTCAGGAAAGCATTTCTGCTGAAAGAGTAATCAAGGCCTTTGTTCAGGAAGATGAACAGCTGGAAAACTTCAAGAAGGCCAATGAATCCAACCGTCAGATCAACATGAAGGTTGTCAGATTAAGAGCGTATGCCTGGCCGGTAATGGAAATATTCATTGGCGTTGCCTTTGTCATCGCCATCTTATTTGGCGGCTACTATTGCTTAATCGGTGAAATTACCTTAGGTAAGATGGTAACCTTCTCAAGCTATGTTGGTACACTGGTATGGCCAATGTTGGCATTCGGTGACTGTATTACTACATTTACCTTAGGTTACGCCGGCATGAAGCGTATCAATAACGCCTTTAATGAAATACCAGAGATCGTTGACAGCGAACATCCTGATGGTGTAACAGAGTTAAAGGGTGAAATAAAGTTTGAAAACGTTGATTTCAAATACCGTGAAGACTTCCCATATGCTTTGGAAGACATCAATGTTGAAATAAAGCAGGGTGAGACATTCGCCATCATGGGCCGTACCGGTGCCGGTAAGACAACGATGGTAAATCTCATGACCAGACTGTTTGACGTTACGGATGGCTCCATCAGTTTTGACGGCCACAACATCAAGCAGATTCCTTTAAAGGTCTTAAGAGAAAACATTGCCTATGTTCCTCAGGATAACTTCCTGTTCTCTGAAACCTTAAAGCAGAACATTTCATTCGGTAAGCTGGACGCTACACTGGATGAAATCATTGAAGCATGTAAAGTTGCCGATGTTCATGATAACATCGCTGACTTCCCGTTAAAGTATGAAACCATGGTTGGTGAAAGAGGCGTTACCTTGTCAGGCGGCCAGAAGCAGAGAGCTTCAATTGCCAGAGCCATCTTAAAGGACAGCCCGATCCTGATTATGGATGATTCTTTAAGTGCCGTTGATACGGATACTGAGGATAACATTCTTCATAACCTGAAACAGATAAGACAGGGCAAGACAACGATCATGATCGCCCACCGTGTTTCTACGGTTCAGAGCGCTGATCACATCATTGTCCTGGATAACGGTAAGATGATCGAATACGGTACCTATGATGAATTGGTTGCCCTGAACGGTCAGTTTGCCCGTATGGTACGTAAGCAGCAGCTGGAAAAACAGCTGGCTCAGGCTAACTAGGAGGTGTGAACATGGCTAAGATAGAAAAAGAACAAGTCATTACCTCTTATCATGGCAAGCTGTATTCCAGATTATTCGCCTACATGAAGCCTTACCTTAAGAACTTCATAATTGCTCTGTTTCTGGTACTGTTAGTATCAGGCTTTGCCCTGATTCAGCCAATGCTCATTGCCCAGGCAATGGACACCTACATCGAAGGCTACGATTTACCATATGCCTATGTAAGTAAGGAAGAGGCTGAAATAGAATACAATGGTCTGTATCTGAGCAAGAGCATAGACTTTGAAAACAGTAATTATGACAGCTATGCCCAGATGTTATATGATGGCGATAAATACTATCTGTATACTGACTTAACCAAAGAGCAGTCCGCCGAATTACAGGCTGTAAGTGATGATGAACTTAACATTGTTTCTCAGGATGATAAATCTCTGACAGTGTTAAGTGAAAAGGGAAACCAGTACACCGGCAAGGTTCTGGATAAGGAAGAACTGAAGCTTTTAAGACAGACTGACTATGATGGTGTAAAGCGCATCGCAATATTATATGCGGTCGTATTACTGGTAAACGCACTATGTAACATTGCTCAGACCCTGATCTTACAGTCAGCCGGTCAGAGGATCATCTACAACATTCGTAATGAGATCTTTGAACACATTCACTCCCTGCCTTTGAGATTCTTTGATACTCATCCGGTAGGCCAGATCGTTACCAGAGTAACAAATGATGTTGAATCACTTAACATGATGTATTCCAATGTCATCGTTAACCTGGTCAGAAACACGGTCATGATCATTGGCTATGCCGCTGTAATGTTCACCCTGAACTTCAAGCTGGCTCTGGTTTCAATGGCATTATTACCGTTTGTGGTAGTCATTACTGCCTTATTCACCAAGATAAGCCGTAAGACCTACCGTATGATCAGAACCAAGGTTTCAGCCCTGAACACTTTCTTAAGTGAACACATTTCCGGCATGAAACTGATTCAGATCTTTGCCAGAGAAGAAGAAAAATACAGGCAGTTCTCTGAAAGCACTGAAGACTTATTCAGAAGCAGAATGAGAGAGATCATGGTATTTGCGATCTTCCGTCCGTTAATCAACTTTACGGCAAACCTTGCCTTGGCAATAGTTCTTTACAGAGGTGCTCATTCCGTACTGGAAGGTGCATTGACGGTAGGAACACTTTACATCTTCACCAGTTACATCCGTTCATTCTTTGAACCAATTCAGGAATTAACGGAACAGTTCTCAACCTTGCAGAATGCCTTCGCATCTGCGGAAAAGATCTTCACTTTGATGGATGAAACAAATCCAATCAAGGAACTGGAAGAACCTGTTATATTGCCTGAAGTAAAGGGAAAGATTGAATTCAGACATGTCTGGTTTGCCTACGATGATGAGGAATATGTTTTAAGAGATGTATCATTCGTCATTAATCCTGGTGAAAAGGTTGCCTTTGTTGGAGCAACCGGGGCTGGCAAGTCTTCAATTCTGAATCTGATTGGCCGCTACTATGAAATTCAGAAGGGTGAGATCCTGATTGACGATGTCAACATCAAGGAACTTTCAACTGAACAGATCAGAAGAGCAATCGGTCAGGTTCAGCAGGATGTCTTCATCTTTACCGGTGACATCAAGTCAAACATCCGTCTGTTAAATGAAAACATCAGTGATCAGAAGATCGTTGAATCAAGCATTGCGGTAAATGCGAACCACTTCATTGACCGTTTGCCGAATAAATATGATGAAGCTGTTACGGAAAGAGGTTCAACCTTATCAGCCGGCCAGCGTCAGCTGTTAAGTTTTGCCAGAACCTTAGCCATTGATCCTAAGATCCTGGTAATGGATGAAGCTACCGCTAACATTGATACGGAAACTGAACAGTTGATCCAGAAGGCTTTGAAGACAATGATGGAAGGCAGAACCACCATCATGGTCGCTCACCGTCTTTCAACCATTCAGCATGCCGATAACATCATCGTCATGCATAAGGGCAAGATCAGAGAAAGCGGTACTCACCAGCAGCTGCTTGCTCAGGATGGCATTTACAAGAAACTGTACGAATTACAGTTATATTCAAATAATTAGGCTGTTTATACAGCCTTTTTTGTTTTAAATGTATTAAAATAGAGGCAAATAAACAAGGAGAATAATTATGCCGGGACCAAGAGGAATGAGAAGCGGTTTCTTAACCGAAGAAGAGAAGGCCAATAAGCCAAAAGTTACCAAGGAATTACTGATCAGAATATTCAGTTATCTTAAGCCATACTGGAAACAGCTTATATTAGCATTAGGCTGTATTCTCATTTCTTCTGCCTTAAGGTTACTTCCTACAGTGCTCACCGGCAGGATCATAGATGAAGGTCTCATTGGCAGAGATCTGGACATTTTAGTCAAACTCATCATTCTGTTTCTGGCCGTAACCGTTGGTGCAGAAATCATTGGCGTACTGGAAAGCTATTTAAACAGCTGGATCGCCCAGCACATTACCTATGACATGCGTAATAAGATGTACGCTCATTTACAGCAGATGTCCCAGCGCTTCTTTACCAGCAATAATCAGGGTGACATCATTACCAGAATGACATCGGATATTTCTGGCGTGCAGTCAACCATTGCCAATACCTTTTCCAGCATTTTATCTAACTCAATGACATTAATCGTGGCAGTAGTTGCCATGTATCAGAAAAACTGGGTTCTGGCTACCATAGGCATATTGATCGTCCCGTTATTTACGATTCCAACCAGAAGTGCCGGCAAGACCAGATGGGACTTAACCAGGGAAGCCCAGGAAGTTAATGATGAAGTAAATGGCTTATTAAATGAGACATTATCAGTCAGCGGACAGTTACTTGTAAAGCTTTTCGGTAAGGAGAAGTATGAATATGAGAAATATGAAAACGCTAATGCCAAGATGGTCAAACTTAACATTAAGGAGAGCATGGCCGGCAGATGGTTCAGAGTTGTCTTAAGTACCTTGTCATCAGTCGGACCTATGGCTTTATATCTGGTTGGCGGCATCTTAATGATGAAATATGACGCTGATCTGACCGTAGGTGACATTACCGTCTTAGTATCATTATTAGGCAGAATGTATGGACCGGTAAATTCATTGCTTAACATTCAGGTTGAATGGATCAGATCAATGGCTTTATTTACCAGAATCTTTGAATACTATGACATGCCGATTGAAGTAAAGAACAAGGATAACCCGGTCATACCGGAAAAGGCCTATGGCAATGTCGTATTTGAAAACGTTGATTTCTCATATGATGAAACCAGACAGATCTTAAAGAATGTCAGTTTTGAATTAAAGAGCGGTAACAGTGTTGCCATTGTTGGCCCTTCAGGCTCAGGTAAGAGCACCATGGTAAATCTGATTCCGCGTCTCTATGACGTTACCGGGGGCAGTGTAAAATTCGATGGCGTTGATGTCAGAGATCTGGACTTAGGTTACTTAAGGAGTAATGTCGGTGTTGTTACTCAGGAAACCTATTTATTCAACGGCACAATTAAGGAAAATCTGTTATATGCCAAACCTGATGCAACAGATGCAGAAATAGAAGAGGCCTTGAAGAAAGCGAACATCTATGACTTTGTCATGAGTCAGGAAAACAAATTAGATACCATGGTAGGTAACAGAGGTCTGAAATTATCAGGCGGTGAGAAGCAGAGAATCTCCATTGCCAGAATCTTATTAAGAGATCCGGCATTATTGATATTTGATGAAGCGACAAGTGCTCTGGACTCTATTTCTGAAAGTAAGATTCAGGAAGCCATTGATCCGTTGATTGAATCAAGAACCAGCATTCTGATTGCTCATAGATTATCAACCATCTTGTCAGCTGATGAAATTTTAGTTGTAAAGGATGGCCGGATCGTGGAAAGAGGTGTCCATGATGAGCTGGTCAAGGCTGGAGGCGTATATACCGAATTATATGAGACCCAGTTCTCCAAGGCCTTAAAGCAAATGAGTGAAAAGGATAAGCAGTAAAGCTTATCCTTCTTTATTTTTTGATGATTTCTATCATGTGAGCTACGGCTTCATCAGCCTCCGGGATCGGGAAGGCCGGGTATACATGGTCTAATCCCTCACCGATGTTTAGTTCCGCCTTAACGCCATTGTCCAAAAGCTTATGATATAGTTTTACGATGTCCGGGTAAAACATTTCATGGGTACCGACAAATAATGTTACATCCTTTAACTGGGAGACATCACCATAGATAGGAGATAAACGGTAGTCCTTTCTGTTGGTCTTATTGGCCCAATATAAGCCATCTATTATCAGCTCATTTTTATTGAGTGTAGGATCGATGCCAATGTACTTGTCAATGTCTCTGTTTTCCATGGTTATGTCAACCCATGGTGATAATAAGATCAGCTTGTCAGGCTGTTTAATGTTATTTCTGGCAAAATATTCGGCTAAGCCTAAGGCCAAACCACCGCCGGCTGAATCACCCATCAGGATGATTTTCTGATTTGGGAATCTTTCAACATATTCAACATACATCTTTGTCAGCTTATCATATGATTCTTCATAGGTATGGATAGGAGCAAGAGGGTAATCAGGTATTATCATTAAGCATTCCAGCCCTTTTGCCAGTTTATCCAGTAAGATCCAGTGGAAGAAGTTCATGTTACTGACGTAGGCACCGCCATGAAGATAGAAGACTGTATAGTCCTTGTCACTGTTTTCATTAATGTAATAGGTCTGAACATCATAAAAACGGTTTGATTCATAGGAATCAAGCATTTTTACAAATAACGGCAGAGAATACTTCTTGTCATGGGCCTTGAACTTCTTATATTCCATTAAGACTTCAGTCATGGTCTGACCCTTGGGAATGATGATTCTCTTTGCCAGCTTTTCCATTAAGGCTGCCTTTGTTGATCTGGTTGCTCTTGTCATATGGTTATCTTACCGCAATGAAATTCATTTGGCAAATGACTGGTAATTGCCGATAATAGAAGTAGCAGGCAAGCAGCACTTGCGTGTAATTATGGGACAGATCAGTATAATAATGATTGAAAGGAGCCTGGTATGTTAGATGTTAGAAAAGTAGCAATCAAATTAAAACAGTTAAGGGTTGATAAGGGTTTGACTCAGGATGATGTAGCTAACAGCATCTATGTTTCCCGTCAGGCTGTCAGCAGTTGGGAAATGGGATCATCACTTCCTTCAATTACTTCCTGCATCATGTTGCTTGATCTGTATGAAACAACTCTTGAAGAACTTTTATGTTTAAGTGAAACCAGTGAAAACGGGGAACTGGTAAGAAGGATACTGGCTGATGATGGAGATATTGAGATTGGTGAAGTCATGTACAAGCTGGCACCTTCTGAAAGATGGAAGATTGTAAGGGCGGTCAGAAATGGGACGGTCAGCTATGAGGTTGAGGAGATAATTCCATACTGTAATAAGACGGAAAGAGATTATTTGTTAAGGAAAGGAGAGAAGACAGATGAATTTTAAGAAGATAATAAGACATTTGGACAGCGATGAAATCAGAGAACTCATCGAAGAAGGTTCTTTGGATATTGAAGAGCTGGGTCAGTATGCTCCTTTCATGGATGATGACGATCTTGATGAACTGGTTGTTGAATACTATAACCGAACCGGAAGATACAGTGAGTTACTGCCGTTTCTTTCTGAAGATGGGGTCAGGGATCTGGCCTATGCCTTAATCAATAATGGTGATAGTATTGTCAGTCTCTTGCCGTTCATGGACGAGGATGATCTGGAAGATCTGCCTGAAGAAGCCTTTAATGATGAGGAACTGTCAGTTGCCATCTTGCCATTTGCGGGTGAGAATGTTGCGGCAAGGGCCTTCTGGAAAGCCATTGAAAGAAATGAAGATGTCGCAAGTTACATGCCATTCATGGATGATGATGACATTGATAAGGGCTTCATTGAATTAGTCAGAAGAGGACGAAATGAAAAGGCCTGTTACCCATTTGTCAGTGATGATGGCTGGCATGAGTTATTGAAGCTGTACATGGCCGGGGAAGTTGAGTTTGACTTTGATGAAGCCTATCAGTTCATGGACAGCGATGACATAAAGCGACTGTTCAAATTTGAAATCAGAAAAGCAAGAATGAAAGACGATGCCTGACAGGCATCGTTTTCTGTCAATTTGGGGTTAATCACTTCTTATGGTATAATCTTATTGGCTGAATCAAAATCATAATCATTTGAATAGAGGATTTTATATGAGCATAAGATTAAATGTTTTAAATACCAACACGGTTGTTGAATGTGAAGAAGGAACAACCATTGAAGCAATACTTAAGAAAGTAGAGAAGGATCTGAAATACCCGGCCATCATAGCCAAGTATGATAATGCTTACCGTGCCTTAACTCATGAAGTTCATCATGACGGTACCTTGGAATTTTTGGACTTAAGTAATCAGGAAGCTGGGTTAGTATATCAGAATTCACTTGTTCTGATATTCATCAAGGCAGTTCATGATGTCTGCGGTAAGAAGGTACTGATCACGGTCAATAATGCCCTTAATAAGGGTTTGTACATTACGCTTACTACCAAAATAAATAAGGAACTGGTAGATGATGTACTTAAGCGCATGCATGAACTGGTTGATGAGGACATCATCATTAAGAAGGAACACATGACCAAGGATGCTGCTCAAAAGCTGGCAATTAAGCTGAAGCAGAAGGAAACCTTTGAAATGCTTCATAGCATTACCAACATTGATGATGTTGAAATATATTCCTTAGAAGATGAAACCCAGATCTTCTATAACCAGATGGTACCTTCAACAGGCTATATCACTTTGTTTGACATTAAGATATATCATAACGGTTTGATCTTAAGATATCCGCATGCCGGGGACCCTGGCAAGGTAGCTGAATATGAAGAGCAGAAGAAAATGTATGATGCCTATTCTGAAGCTACCAAGTGGGGCCAGTTAATGGAAACAAACTTCGTTACTGACTTAAATGAAAGAATTATTTATGAAAACCTTGATGATCTGTTTCTGATGCAGGAGGCACTGCACGAAAAGAGAATCAGTGACATTGCGGACATGATCGTTGAAAGGAAGGCCAGAGTCGTACTTATCTGCGGCCCTAGCAGCAGCGGTAAAACTACCTTTGCCAAGAGGTTATGCATACACCTGGGAGTAAATGGCTTTAAGACCTTGTATCTGGGAACAGATGACTATTATAAAGAGAAGAGCGAAAGAGTATATGATGAAAATGGGGAACCTGATCTTGAAAGCATCAGGGCAATTGATGTTTCACTGTTTGGCAGAAACATCAGAGACCTTCTTGATGGTAAGGAAGTAGATTTACCTAAGTTTGATTTTGGTAAGACCATGAAAGTCTATGGCCAGAGAGTAACCAAGCTGGAAAAGAATCAGCTTATCGTCATTGAGGGCATCCACGCCATGAATGATCTGCTGCTTAATGAGATCGCTGACGCTGATGAGTTCAAAATCTACATTTCGCCATTTACGCCAATAGCCATAGATCACCATAACCGCATATCCGCAACTGACGCCAGAATGTTAAGAAGGCTGGTCAGAGACTATAAGTTCCGTAACAGTGATGCCAGAGATACTATAAAGAGCTGGCCAAAGGTCAGAAGAAGTGAAGACGTAAATATCTTCCCGTTCATTTCCAAGGCAGATGTATTCTTCAATTCCAACTGCATATATGAACTTGCGGTATTGAAGAAGTATGCCGAGCATTTACTGAAGAGAGTCAGAAGGGAAGAACCGGAGTACGCGGAAGCTCAGAGAATGCTGGCATTCCTAAAGTATTTTGACTGTATCTATGATGAATCAAGGATTCCGAATAACTCAATAATCCGTGAATTCATAGGCGGCAGTGTCATTGTGAAATAAGGGAAAATTTGCATAATAAGTAATTATTATAGTATAATTGTACTCACCTTCAGGTAAGAAGCCTGATCAGGAGGTAAAATGCATAGAATCGCTGTAGTTGTAACAGTATTTGCGCTGATCCTGTTTGGAACGGAAGTAGATTCTGGTTACACCGAATATCTGAAAATTGACAAGAAAAACAGTCTGGAAGAAACCAGAGGTGCTTTAGCTGTTACCTTTAATGAGTATGAACCTTTGGAATACGGCTCTGAGAGCCTTGATACCAGGACGATCGTCAAGTCAGTTTCAAATGGCGAACTGGAGATTTCTCAGGCTGAAGTATCTACGGAAAAAGTAGGCTTTGAAACCATTACCTATACAGTCAGTGCCACTGACAAATATGGCCAGGAAGTTGAAAAGGAATACATTCAGAACATCTTTGTCAAGGACAGCTATGTTCCTGAGATCTCGCTTGATAAGGAAGCAATTGACATCAAGTTAAATGAAGAATTTGATGAAATAGCTAATATCAGTTCCGTAACTGACGTAGTTGACGGTGAACTGACATTGTCAGATACACTTGAACCTGGCACCTATACAGTTACTTCTGATGTTGATAACAGCACTCTTGGTGATTATACCGTTACCGTAAATGCCATGGATGTTAATGGCAATACTGAATCAAAGAGCTATACTGTCAATGTAAAAAGAGATACCTATAACCATGTCTGGGATGGTACGGTTCTTACACCTCGTTTAGGTACTATCTATGGCCCAAGCGGTAAGGAAACCTATTATAACTTACCGATGGGTGGGGTAGTAGCCATCATGCGAAGAATGGGTAACACAGATGAGTATTGGGTCAGAGAAGATGGGGTCAAGATGTTAGGAGACTACGTCATGGTTGCCGCCAATCTGGAGATTCATCCGCGTGGTACACTGGTAGAGACAAGCCTGGGAACAGGTCTGGTATGTGACACCGGTGGCTTTGCGACCTATAACATCTATCAGATAGACATTGCGGTAGACTGGTAGAAAATGAGATTTGAAAAGAGTCCTTAATCAGGACTCTTTGTTGTTCTGCTCTTTGGCGTAGTTGATTATCTTTTCAACAAGTTTTATGCCAAAGCCGACCAGATCCCAAACGGTTATTTCAGAGCTGTCTTCGGCTTCACCGTCATTAATAAATGGGCAGTAAATGAAGCCCTGACAGGTATAGCTTTTGAAATTGAATGGACTTGTAAGTTCTCTTTCATAATACATTGTAGATTTGTAGGCACTGTTAAGAGTCTTGATCTTATAGGTGCCGTTTTTGTTTTTAATGACCTTTGTTACGATGGCGACATGGCCATAGCCATCTGAACCACCGCTCCAGCAGATTATGGCCCCAACCTTCGGTACGGTTGCGCTTCTTTCATAGCTGTCATTATGCCCGTAGAATGAGTTGGCATTATATGGTGAGAGTTCCAGCTCTTTTGGTCTTGTACAGTTGCCTAAGCAATGCCAGTAGCCATAGACAAAGGGAACACAGTTTGGGATGGTCAGGCCGGTTCTGGTATCTTCGGCATAATATGGTGATAAGCCGTTAAAACCGCCATAGGCTGATATCCAGTGTTCATTTGTCTTAACAAAATCCAGAGAATAGATTGGAAAGTCCTTTACGTTGATAGCCATCTGTAACAAGTCCTCCTAGTAGTATTATATAATGATTTACCTTGGATAGAACAGTGATGCAGCTATCAGCAGCTGACCAATGTAATAAAGGGTAAGGTTGGTTATTCTTAATGAGAAACGTGTTGTGCCTGAGAAGGTATTGAAGATCAATACGATGTCACTGGCGGTAAATAATACTGCTCCTATGGCATAAATTACAGCGGACAGCTTACCGACTATAGGTGCTCCTGAAATCATTAATGGTAATGAGAATATGGCATTGTCAATGGCTATGCAGGTCATTATTATGACAGCTCCCAGATAAATGATGCCAAAGGCCTTGAAGGCCGGCTTAACATCCATGGTCTTGAATATGTAGGCTAACAATGCTCCAGCCAGTATTACTCCGATAATGATACTAACCAATAAGTGTCTTGCGTAAGGTATTAAGGCAATAAGATAAAGAATGTGACCGGCTAAGAAGGCCGCAATGCCGGCTAAGAAAATCTTCTGACCCTGTTTTTCAAAGACAAAACGCAGATTCAATAATATGTCACCAACCATGCCGCAGATAAGCCCGGCAAATATCTTTTCCGCAAAGCCCGGGTTATAACCGGTTTTCATGCCTAAATAGCCGATGATGACAAACATCAGGGCAGCTGTTCCTTTCAGAATGTCAGCCAGTACGTATTTTTCCTTATGTTCGACGGTAATGAAAAGGCACTGAATAATGAAACCGACTGCCATCAGACAATATACTGTAGTATTCATTTCTTGTTCCTCCTGTGGATGTATTATTTAACCTTTCTCTTTCTGACATCGACAACGGTCATTTCCGGGTATCTTAAGGCGCTGAGTCTGTTATAGAATACACATCCCGTATCAACGCAATAGGCATTGTTACGCTTATAAACGTAAAGGTAAGGGGTATGACCATATACGATGATCGTATCTCCCTTATAACCGTCAGCCCAATCAAGGCGTACCGGCATTCCCATTTCATTGATTTCCCCGGTCGTCATGCCATAAAGACAGAACTGTTTAATTGACCTTGTATATTTGCCAAGATATTCTTCCTTTATCCCAGCATGAACGCAGGCTAACTTACCATCATCAAAGAGATAGTAGGCCGGTAAGCTTTCTAAGAAGGATAGAATGTCTTTCTTTGTTTCTTCATCTTCTTTTTCCAACTCAGCAGCGGTTGTTTCCAAGCCATGTTTTACTTCAACGGCATTGCCTTTCAAATATCTTAATAATCTGTCATCATGGTTTCCCAAGACCATGTAGGCAATGTCGTCATTGCATAGCTTCATTATGAGTTTTAAGGTAGGAATGCTGGCATCACCTCTGTCTACCACATCGCCCACAAAAACAAGTTTTCTGTTTTCTTCATGGTAGTACCTACCGTTTTCAACTTTTTTGTAGCCAAGCTTTCTGATCAGCTTGGTTAATTCCCCATAACAGCCATGAACATCACCGATGATGTCAAATGGACCGTGTTCATTTCTTTTATCTAAAGGCAACTTTGTTCTTATCAGACTAACTTCTTCCATTTCCTTTCGGGAGTTAAAATAGTATTTTTCATCTAAGCCTTCTTCATTGATTCTTCTTTCAATGTTGGTCATTGCCTGTAACTCGGTCTTGTTACTGTGTGGTAATTCTTCAGGCTGAAACTGAAAGACTATGGCGACCTTACGGAAGTGATTGATCTTGGCCTGTTTTAAGACGGCCTGTCTTTTATCTGTTTCCAGCCAGTTACCGTCCATTACCTGTAATGTCTTGGTAAAATCAGGATCGTCTGTATGATTTATCTCATAATTAAAGAAGTGTTTTTCGGCAAATTCAGTTTTACCACATGATGAAACACCTATTAAAAGTATCAGACTGTAATCCATGATTTCTATTTTCATTTCTTAATGATGATTCTTCCTTCTACATGTGAATCCATCTTATTTGAGTTGACTAAGAGTTCTTCATAAATGGAGAAGTCGTTTGTGACTACTACTCTTGGCTTGGCATTCTTGATTACTTCTTCAATAGGAACACCAAAGAACTCTGTAAAGTTATTATAATGGAAATCCTGCAGAGCTATCTTGATAATGTCGGCTTTTTCCACTTCATGTTCATTTATGGAGCAGGTTTCCAGGGTATCAGTAGAATAATCATACACTAGCTTTACACCCTTACTAACAGCGTAGAACTCTGAAGAACCCTTGGTTTCCACACTGTTACGCAGATAGTTGTGGCACATGGTTCTGAACTGTTCCCCGGTTACCGATAACATGTGGATCTGGCCAACGAATGGAATGCACTCCTTTAAGTCCTGATACTGGACAATTGGCCCCAGTTTTTTCTTTCTGATGGAGCCTGTTCCCATTAACATGACATCAAAGCTTGAGTCTACCTGCATCAGATCGGCAAACAGGTTTCCTAATTCAGTTTCCTCACATCTGGAAGGGTGGGTAAGTTCTCTTTCAAAGGTTGTTAATATTCTGGAATACTTACGGTCTGTTTCCTTCTTATATGAAGAAATGATGTCTTCCAATATCGGATCAACATGAGCAGTATCGCTGTTGATAGGTACGACTTTCCAGGTATAGTCGATCATCTTATGTTCATCGGTATCAATGGTAATGTCAAAGCGTCCGATCTGATCAGTGCCTACACCAACCTGTACTATCGGAACGTTATTCACTACTTTTGGTTTTGTCAGAAGAGTATGTGAGTGACCGCCAATGATGATGTCTACACCCCAGTTAGGGTCTAATAGATTCGCCAGTTGTTTGTCTTCTTCAAAACCGATGTGGGTAAGTAAGACCGTTAAGTCAATCTTGGTGGTCTTGTAGTTGTCAATGATGGTACCAACCTGTTTGGCGGCATCCCACACGTCAACGAAGGTTCCGATAATTTCCTCTGATTTAGTAGAAGCCAGAACTTCTTCGGTAATGATGCCGACAAAAAGAATGTTTAAGCCATTTAAGGTTATGATCTTATGTGGTTTGAACAGACGGACATGGTTTGTCTTGATGTACATGTTGGCATTGACGATTGGGAACTTGGCACATTTTTCCAAGAATAATAAGTGAGCCAGACCATAGTCAACTTCATGATTGCCAAGAGTCACAACGTCAGGGTTAAGAAAGTTCATCAGTTCAATGGTGGAGAAGCCCTTGTACTCACTGTCGATTATTGAGCCTCTGAACATGTCGCCGGCGATGGCATAGATGACATCGTCTTCTTCCTTTCTTACTTCATTAATGTATCCGGACAAAAGAGAGACGCCACCGACGTCCTTGTTGTCCTTTGCTTCGGCGAGAAAGTCTCCATGCATGTCATTTGAATGGAGAATGGTAAGCTTTCTGATAGCCATGCTGGTCCTCCTTTGTTTATTTATTATGTTTGTATTTATTCTAACTTCATTGTAACAAAGAAGCCTGTAGCAGACAACATGAGTATCCTAATGTTGTTTACTGTGGATGTTGAAATGAAATGTTTGATTCGACTAAAATGGTTTCAGGGAGTTAGCAATCATGGAATTAATTGAAAGAATAAATGAATTGGAGCGTCAGTATGAATACGCCGCATATGTTAAGAATCTGACTGATGGCAGCGTATTATTGAATGTCTCTTATGATAAAAGACTGGTGTCAGCTTCCATCATTAAGGTTCCGATCATGGTTTATGTACTTGATGAGGTTAAAAAGGGAAATGTTTCTCTTGATCAGAAGCTTCTGGTCAGAAAGGAAGAAATACTGAGTGATACCAGGGTATTTGAATATGGTGAAAGGGAGTACTCGTTACAGGAGTTATTAACCTGGATGATCATAAACTCTGACAATACGGCAACCAATGTAATACTGGAATATTTTGGCATTCAGAACATAACTGAATATCTGAAGTCACTTGGCTTAAGGAATACAGTTGTTGAAAGAAAGATGCTGGACTATGAGGCAATTGAAAACGGCCGAAACAATTACATGAGTCATGAAGACATCTGTAAGGTATATGAGTGGTTATATAGGAAGGAAATACTGACCAAAGAGTTATGTGAACTGGCTCTGGACATACTTCTGAAACAGCGGGACAGAAGTCTGTTTTTAAGACATGTTACAGATAATGTACGTTTCTATCATAAGACAGGCGGACTTGATCACATTAATCATGACTGTGGTATTATCGTCATTAACGGACACGCATATTATGCAGGAGTAAGTGTTTATGACTTCCCTAAGGAAGATGATGGCGACAGTGAAGCAGGCAAGATAGGCAAGATCATCTATGATCATCTAAAGGCTATCCCATTAGAAGTAGTTGCCGGCTACATTCGTAAGGATGACAAGTTCTTACTGTGTCAGAGACCATTTTATAAGGCCAGAGGTCTTGGCTGGGAGTTTCCTGGAGGTAAGATTGAAAAGGGTGAAACCGGTGGTAAAGCATTAGTCAGAGAACTGAGTGAGGAACTTGATGCCGTAACTATTATTGATGATAAGCTATGTGACTGTTACTATCAGTATCCTGAATTGAAGGTACACCTGAGTTTATACGGCTGTTATTTTGAAAATGATTATTACACACTTAAGGAACACAATGATGCCAGATGGGTAAGTTTGGCTGAGGCAGAAGAAATGGAGTTATGTCCGGCTGATAGAATTCTGGTTCAAAAGTTAAGAGAATTGGATAATAATAGTATAAAATAAGAATATAAGGGAGAAGTATAATATGAAAATCAGTGAAGTTATTCAGTTAATTAAGGACCATCACTATAAGGAATGGAATGGCAATGTCATTAAACCGGAAACAACCAGAGACAAGGTTTTATATGGTGATGTTGACAAGGAATGTACAGGTGTAGTAACAACCATCTATGCCAGTGTTGACGTAATCAGAAAGGCAGCCAAGGCTGGGGCTAATCTGATCGTGGCTCATGAATCACTGTTCTGGAACCACGGTGACCATACTGACTGGCTGGCTAATAACAGCACATTCAAATATAAGAAGGCATTACTTGATGAAACAGGCATTACGGTATGGCGTGACCATGATCACATTCATGCCGGTGTTGACTGGAACGGCAGAAGAGAAGACGGCATCTTCTATGGCCTGGCTACTGAATTAGGCTGGGTAGACTATATTGTTGGCGATAAGGAAAGACCGATGATATTTGAAATACCGGAAACTCCTACCAGAGAAGTAGCACAGTACCTAATGGAAAAGATGAATCTGAACGGCATGAAGACAATGGGTAATCTTGATGGCATGACCAAACGTATCTTCATTCCTACTCATTTAATTGGACCTCAGGATAATCAGATGTTACAGTTCGTTGAAGAAAACAACATCGATACCATCATGGCCATGGAAATCACTGACTTTACAGTTGCCATCTTCATGCGTGACGGGGCAATGTTGGGGCAGGACAGAACCATTTTGGTACCTGGTCACTTCAATGTTGAGGAACCTGGCATGAAGTGGTTTGGCGAAGTATTCTTACCAACCATCTTACCGGCTGACTTAAAGGTAAGCTTCATTCAGGCCGGTGACTCTTACACCATGTTAACAAGAAGGAACTAGTGATGAAGATAGTTGTAATAGATGGACAGGGCGGCAAGATCGGCAAGGCTGTCTGTGAACAGCTGGTAAAGTCCGGCTTTGGTGAAGAAGTAATTGCGATAGGTACTAATGCGATAGCTACTGCAGCCATGTTGAAGGCTGGGGTACAGGCCGCTACCGGTGAAAACCCGGTGGTGGTAAACAGCCACAAAGCTGATTACATCATTGGACCAATGGGCATTATCGCCGCAAATTCCCTGCTGGGAGAAATAACACCAAAAATGGCCATGGCAGTTTCTGAAAGTGGGGCTAAGAAAGTGCTCATTCCAATGAATAAGTGCAATATTGCCGTTGTTGGGGTTGAGGAAAGAACCGTAACGGAATACATTAAGGAAGCCTGTGACCTGATACTGGCAGAAAGGAAGTAATAAGATGTTGGAATTAAACACAAAGGCACCGTCATTTACCTTGCCTGATCAAAATGGCAAGATGCATTCTTTAGAAGATTACCGTGGCAAGAAGGTAATTCTGTATTTCTATCCAAAGGATAATACTTCGGGCTGTACAAAGCAGGCCTGTAACTTTGCTTCATTATATCCACAGTTCATGGAAAAGGGAGCAGTAGTACTTGGCGTAAGTAAGGACAGTGTTGCTTCTCATAAGAAGTTTGAAGAGAAATATGGCTTACCATTTACACTTCTGTCAGATGAAAACCATGAGGTAATTGAGGCTTATGGTGCCTGGCAGGAAAAGAGCATGTATGGCCGTAAGTACTTCGGAATCGTCAGAAGCACATATCTGATCGATGAAAACGGCATCATCATAAAGGCCTTTGAAAAGGTAAATGCATCTGACAATCCAGAACAGATGTTAAACGAAATAAAATAAAAAACACACCGAAGTGTGTTCATGTACAAGTGGTGCCGGATGTGAGAATTGGACTCACGACCCCACCCCTACCAAGGGTGTGCTCTACCACTGAGCTAAACCGGCAGTACATTTAGTATAATTAAAAAACTGTTTTCTGTAAATAGAAAAACGAAAGGAAAAGAGAAGATGGAATTATTAGAACTGTTAAAGGAAAGATATTCAGTAAGAAATTTCGCAGACCGACCTGTTGAACAGGAAAAACTGGACAAGATCATTTCGGCAGGAATGGCGGCTCCTTCAGCTAAGAACTTCCAGCCTGTAAAGGTCTATGTCTTAAAGAGTGAAGAGGCAATTCAGAAGATCAGAAATGTTACCAGATGTGCCTATGATGCGCCAGTCGTATTCATGATCGCCGTTGATAAGAATAAGGAATGGCATAATGATCTGGAAGAAGGCATTACTTCAGGTGTTCAGGATGCATCAATCGTTTGTGACCACATGATGCTTGAAGCAGCAAGCTTAGGTTTAGGCAGTGTCTGGGTTGGCTGGTTTGCCCCAAGCAAGGCTCATGAAGCATTTGAATTACCGGGAAATGAACAGGTTGTAATGTTATTACCGGTAGGTTACGCTGCAGAAACAAGCGTTCCAGCGCCAAATCATACCAAGAGAATTCCAAGAGAAGAGATGTTAAAAGAGCTGTAGGCAACTGCTTACAGCTCTTTTAGTTGCAAAGATTTGAATAATACTATATCATTTAAAATTGACAGAGGTTGGAGTTACTACAATGACAGAACAGGTAAACACTTCAGAAATGACACAGAAAATTGAAAAAAACAGTTCAATTGACTTTTTGTCATTTGATAATGAAGCAACTGTTGAAAATGACAATGTCATAATCAGGTTACTGCTTGCGGTAATCCTTTTCCTTGCGGCTGTATTCTTCTTGAAAGGTGATTTTTATAATATTGCCATGGCTGTCAGCTACATGTTAAGTGGTTATGACATAATCATCGATGCCTATGAATCAATTATCAAGTTCAAACTTAACAGAGGCTCAGTACTTATTTCGTTAGCTACCTTGCCTTGTTTCTACATTGATAAGGGTTTTGACGCCGTAATCGTCATCTGGTTATACCGCCTGTGTCAGTATTTCTGCAGAACATTCATAATGAAGCTGAAGAGAGAAATCAATTTCAACAGTACGCCTATCAGATATGCTGCTCTCTGGTCAAAGGATGGCCAGATAATGAACATCGGTAACGATAAGATCACTGAAGGAATGTTACTGCAGGTAAATAACAATGAAAGAATACCGGTAGACTGTGTAATTACGGAAGGTGATACCATCATATCCGTCAGAAGTCTGAACAATAAGAAGGAACCGGTAGAAGTACATGTTGGTGATGTACTTACCGGCGGCAGTGTTAACGTTGGCAATACCATTACCGTTAAGGCCATCAGAACACTTGAAGAATCAACCATCAGTCGCATTAACGAAGTAGTAAGTGAATGTAAGATGTCTCACAGCAAGGCTGAAGAGATCCTGCATAAGTTCAATAAGTTCTTTGCTCCTACAGTAGTAATCGTGGCAATTGGCTATGCAATATTAGGGCCTACAGCCATGAATACAACTTACCAGCAGAGTATTTTTGCCTCTTGTTGTTTACTGGCAATAAGCTATCCATTGGCTTTATTACTTTCAATCCCGTTGGCATTCTATTGCGGAACCAGCAAGGCCGCAACAAACGGTGTATTGGTTAAGGGAGCCAGATATCTGGAACTGTTAAATGAATTTGACTATCTGGTCATTGATAAAAATGATACCTTGAAAAAGGATAAGTACATTGTCAGAGAAATCAAGACCGAGATGGATGAGAATGAATTCATGACCATCGTTACGGCAATTGAAAGTTACAGTGATCATGAACTTGCTAGGGCAATCGTTGAAAGTCAGAACATTAATTATGATCCTTCCAAGGTTCATAACTTTACCGTTGAACCAGGCTTAGGTGTAAGTGCCAGATATGGCCGTAAGCAGTATCATATCGGCAACTTAAGATACATGAAGCAGTTAAAGGTTAAGAATCTTGATGAAAGCCTGGAGAACGCTGTTTATGTATGTGACAGGGAAAACTATCTTGGCGCAGTACTATTTGAAGACAACAGCCAGGAAGAAGCAGTCAAGCACATCAATGACTTAAAGAAACAGGAAGTAAATAACATCGCCTTATTTGGCGCTGATAGTCAGGAAGAACTGGAAAACTATAAGAAGGTTTATAACTTGAGTGCCGTATTCGGCGAGATGAGTCAGCAGGATAAGATCGATAAGATCGTTCTGTTTGAAAGACAGGGCAGAGATGTTGCCTATGTTGGTGAAAGTGAAAAGGACAAGCCAATTCTTGATACCGCAACATTGGGCATATCAATGGGCGTTAAGAATTCAGCCAGTGCCTTTGCCAACAGTAATGTCATATTAATGTATGAATCACTGGAAGGACTGGTAAAGGGACGTAAGATTGCCAGAAGAACATGCAGAAATGTTACATGGACAATTCTCTTATGTGCCTTCATAAAAATAGTGCTGATAGTACTTGGCTTCATTGAAATGATCCCATTATGGCTGATCTATTGCATAGATGCTATTGTTACAGTACTGGCAGTACTGAATGCCTCAAAACTGAAGTAGTGGAAACACTACTTTTTTCTATTATAAAAACAGGAACAAACTGGACCTGATTATAGTAGAAAAGAAAAATATATCGATACAATA
>JAFUCG010000060.1 GCA_017459795.1 Erysipelotrichaceae bacterium
CATCAATGGTTCCTTCAACCAGAACGATGTTTGACTTCTTAATGCTGTTAAGGAATCGGTTAGAGGTGTTCGGCATGAATACGGTATTTATTTCACCATATTCATCATAACCATCTACAAAGCACATCATTTCCCCGGTCTTGGTTCTGTATTCCTTGATTCTCTGAATCTGGAATATCGTTCTGACATTACCTCTGACTTTCTTCAGATTAATTGAATTGGTAACATCCTGATATTTGCCGCGGTACTTTTCTACCGGGTGGCCATTGAGATAGAAGCCAATCATTTCTTCTTCATAACGGCTGTTTTGCAGCGCATTATCAGGATAGAACTTCAAAATCGGCTTATCAACCAGCTGCAGGTCTATCTGTATCTGGCCGTTTACGTCTACCTTGACTAATTCGGCATACCTTAGAGTTTCTTCAAGGCCATTTAGCATGGTGCTTCTGGTCAGTCTGAAACAATCCAGGCAGCCTGATTTGATCAGTGATTCATAGACGTTCTTATTTGTCTTAAGTGTACTGCTGCGAACCACGAAATCATAGTAATCCTGATATATGCCGTTACGTTTTCTTTCGGTAATGATGTTACCGGCTGCAATTCTTCCTATGCCCTTAATGGTATTTAACGGGAAACGCAGACATCCATCATTAATCCGATAGGATATGTCACTTCTGTTGATGTCAGGAGATAATACCTTGATGCCTGATCTTCTGGCTTCAACGATGTATTCATTGGTCTTGGTTTCCCCACCTATTACACTGTTAAGTAATGACAGGTAGAATTCCAGAGGATAATTAGCTTTTAAATAAGCCAACTGATATGCCAATAAGCCATAGGCTACGGAGTGTGACTTGTTGAAACCGTAGTTAGCGAATTTCTTAATGTCATTAAAGACGCTTTCGGCAACATTCTGACTGTAGCCATTAGCCAGGGCCCCGTTTTTGAATTCACTTTCCAGAGAATTGATCTGTTCAGGAATCTTCTTGGAAATGGCCTTTCTTAATAAGTCAGCCTTGGATAATGAGAAACCGGCTATCTTCTGAGCAACCTGCATGATCTGCTCCTGATAGATCATGATGCCATAGGTCTCCTTTAAGATTGGCTTTAGGTCCGGGTGAATGTAATGGATGTTATTAGGATTGCTTCTGGCTTGCAGATACTCAGGAATGTTTTCCATTGGACCCGGTCTGAATAAGGCAATTGTTACCGCAATGTCTTCAAAGGTCCTTGGCTGCATTTTCCTGATCAGATTCTTCATGCCATCGCTATCCAGCTGGAATATGCCGGCTGTATTTGCTTCACATATGAGCTTAAAAGTCTTTTCATCATTCAGAGGAATCTTCTGGATGTCAAGTTCCTGTTTCTTATTAACGTTTTCTAATATTTCAGCTATTACTGAAAGATTCTTCAAACCAAGGAAGTCCATCTTGATGAGTCCCATTTCCTCAAGATATTCCATCGTATACTGGGTTGAATAGCTGTTATCATCAAGCTTTATAACCGGCATGTTTGTTTCAAGCGGCATGTCAGACATTACGATGCCTGCAGCATGAGTTGATGTATGTCTTGGCAAGCCTTCAAGCTTTAAGGCAATGTTAAATAACTTACGGTAACTGTCTGAAGAATTAATGGCTGTATTAAAACGCTTGTTAGTCTGATAAGACTTCATCAGAGTCATCTTAGGGACGTTTTCAACAAGTTTTGTGATCAGGTCAATATTTGATGCCGGTATGTCCGAAGCCTTGCCAGCGTCCTTTAAAACCTGTCTGGCTGCCAGAGTATTGAATGTAATGATGTGTGAAATGTGATCGGCACCATATTTGTCTATGACATACTGAATGACCTGTTCCCTCTTGTCATCAGGAAAGTCAACGTCAATGTCAGGCATTGAGATTCTTTCCGGATTCAGGAATCTTTCAAATAACAAGCCGTACTTTAATGGGTCAATGTGAGTAATGCCTAAGCAGTAAGCTACTAATGAACCGGCCGCGCTGCCTCTTCCGACACCAACGTAAATGTTGTTCTTTCTGGCATATAAAATGAAGTCCCAGACGATCAGGAAATAGTCTTCAAAGCCCATCTTGAAGATGACGTTAAGTTCATATCTTAATCTTTCTGCGTAGCTTTCCGGGTATCTCTGATTATTGAATCTTTTTTTTAATCCTGCCTGACATAATGAATTCAGATACAGTTTTGAATCGATTCCATCAGGAGTTGGAAATTCCGGTAATGATGCCTTAGGCAGCTTATCCAGATCCGTATTGCAGGAATTGACGATTACCTCCGTATTATTGATGGCTACGGAACTGAAGAGTTCTAACATCTCATTCTGCTTTAATAAGTGACTGTCAGTTTCATAGACAAGCTTGGCATCATTAACGCTTCTTGACTGGTTAATTGCCTGTAAGACCTTATAGGCTTCAAAGTCACTTTCCTTTTCATACAAAGCTAAAGGCAAAGCGACGGTATTCAATTCGTATTTACTAGCAAATTCCTCGATCTTCTCATTTAACTGACGGTAATAATTGTTGTTGCGCGGGCTTTGCAAGCCTATGTAGAAGCGTTTAAACCTTTTGAAAGTCTCTGCATATTTCAAAAGTTCGTTAATATCGCCTGTATTAATGACATGTTCGAGGTAACCACGTTTTGATACTTCAATTACTGTAATATCTTCAAGTGCTGATAGTTGCTCTAATGTTAAAAAATTGAGGTCATCATTGAGTTTTGAGGATATTTTTATCAGTTTCTGATAGCCGATATTGTTATTGGCAACCAGGACATATGGATAGTTCTGGCTATCTATCAAAACAGATACTTCCAGACCATAGATCGGCTTGAGATTATTCTGTTTACAGAGATGGTGAAATTCCATTGCTCCAAAGAGAACATTCTTATCAATTAAGCCGACTGTTTCATAACCGTTTTCCACGCAAAAATCCACCAGTTGTCTGATTCTCAGACTGCTGGATAATAAGGTGTTACAGCTGCGGTTATAAAGTAAAGCTACCATTTATCTTGCTTCCTTAAGCATTTTTACGATATCTGTGATGTCTGATTCATTAATTGAGGAAATACCTGAAGCTAATGGGTGTCCTCCCCCACCGTACTTCTCGGCAATCTGGACGATTGGTATGCTGTGAGAACGTAATGAAACGCTATACTTGCCATCA